>CABXBY010000013.1 GCA_902510655.1 uncultured Bacteroidota bacterium
AGCTATCCAATAGAGGAATGGCAATAAAGGGAGATTTAAAATATGGTTTTCCAAGATCAAACAAAGACGGAAGTATACACCTTCATTCAAGAAAAATTGAATTTCAACATCCAGTTTCTAAAAAGACAATCAAAATAACTGCGGATCCCCCAAAAAATGTCATTTGGGATTTATGTTATAATTAGTATAATTATTACATAAAATATTTACTCAGTTTTATTACTTTTACATCTTATGCTTTACTTAAAACAGTAATAAAAAATAAATGGCAAAAGAATTTGTAAAAATTTTTGACACAACACTAAGAGATGGAGAACAAGTTCCGGGGTGTAAATTAAACACTTCTCAAAAGCTTGTTATTGCCAAAAGACTGGATAAATTAGGAGTCGACGTCATTGAAGCTGGCTTCCCTGTTTCCAGTCCTGGAGATTTTAAATCTGTTGTAGAAATTTCAAATATTGTAGAAAATGCAACCGTGTGTGGACTCTCTAGAGCCGTAAAAAACGATATTAAAGTTGCTGCAAACGCTTTAAAAACTGCTAAACGTCCTAGAATACATACTGGTATTGGCACATCTGACTCACACATCCAGCACAAATTCAAATCATCAAGAGAAAAAATTATTGAAATAGGATCCCAAGCTGTAAAGTATGCTAAAACTTTTGTTGATGATGTAGAATTTTATGCAGAAGATGCCGGAAGAACTGACAATGAGTTCTTGGCCAGAGTTTGTGAAAAAATGATTGAATCAGGTGCAACTGTATTAAATATTCCTGATACAACTGGTTATTGTTTGCCTTATGAATACGGTGAGAAAATTAAATATTTAGTAGAAAATGTAAAAAATATTCACAAAGCTACAATTTCATGTCATTGTCATAATGACTTGGGCTTAGCTACTGCTAATTCAATTGCTGGAATAATTAATGGAGCTAGACAAATTGAATGTACAATAAATGGTATTGGAGAAAGGGCTGGGAATACTTCTCTAGAAGAAGTAGTTATGATAATGAGACAACATCCAAACCTGAATTTAGATACTAATATAAATTCTAAATTACTTTTTGATACAAGTAATTTAGTTTCTGATGGAATGGGAATGCCTGTTCAACCTAACAAAGCAATTGTTGGTGCAAATGCTTTTGCTCATAGTTCTGGAATTCACCAAGATGGTGTAATTAAAAATAGAGAAACTTATGAAATCATTAACCCATTAGATGTTGGAGTAAATGAATCGGCTATCATTCTTACAGCAAGAAGCGGTAGAGCAGCTTTAGCTTACAGAGCTAAAAAGATTGGATATGACCTTTCTAAAAATGAATTAGATTTAATTTATCCAGAATTTCTAAAATTTGCAGATATAAAAAAAGAAGTCACAGACGAGGATATTCCACTAATTATTAAAAAATCTTTATAAAATATATATTAAAATGAGTAAAACCTTATTTGATAAAGTTTGGGACTCGCATGTAGTTCATAAAATTAAAGATGGACCTGATGTTCTGTTTATAGATAGACACATGGTTCATGAAGTAACTAGTCCAGTAGCTTTTTTAGGACTAAAAAAAAGAGGAATTAAAGTTTTATTTCCTGAAAAAACATTTGCAACAGCTGATCACAACACTCCAACTATAAATCAACATTTACCAGTAAAAGATCCACTTTCTGCTAATCAATTACTAGCTCTAGAAAAGAACTCGGAATTACATGGTATTTCGTATTGGGGATTAGGCCACGAAAAAAATGGAATTGTTCATGTTGTCGGTCCTGAATACGGAATAACTCAACCAGGCGCAACCATAGTTTGTGGCGATTCTCATACATCAACACATGGTGCATTTGGAGCAATAGCATTTGGAATAGGAACATCTGAGGTTGAAATGGTTTTATCGACTCAATGTATTATGCAGCCAAAGCCAAAAAAAATGAGAATTACAATTGACGGCAAACTTAGTAAAGGAGTTAGTCCAAAAGATGTTGCTCTTTTTATTATATCAAAACTTTCCACATCTGGTGCAACAGGTTATTTTGTTGAATATTCAGGCGAGGTTTTTAGAGATATGTCTATGGAGGGCAGAATGACAGTTTGTAACTTAAGTATAGAAATGGGAGCAAGAGGAGGAATGATTGCTCCTGACAGTAAAACCTTTGATTACATAAAAAACAGAGAGTTTACTCCTAAGAATACAAACTGGATTAAAGCTATGCAGTATTGGGAAACATTAGAATCAGATCAAGATGCTGTTTTTGATAAAGAATTAAAATTTGATGGTGAATTAATAAATCCTATGATAACATATGGAACAAACCCAGGAATGGGTATTGGTATTTCAAAAGAAATTCCTCTAGCAAAAAATCAAGATGGCGGCATAGAAACTTACAAAAAATCACTTAACTACATGAATTTTGATGAAGGTCAAAGTATGATTGGTAAAAATATTGATTTTGTCTTTTTAGGTAGCTGTACAAATGGAAGAATTGAAGATTTTAGAGAATTTACTAAAATTATTAAAGGAAGAAAAAAAGCATCAAATGTTACAGCATGGTTGGTGCCAGGTTCACACCAAGTAGAAAAAGCCATAAAAGATGAGGGATTACTAGATATACTAACCGAGTCAGGCTTTGAACTTAGAGAACCAGGATGTTCCGCTTGTTTAGCAATGAATGATGATAAAATTCCCTCCGGTAAATATGCAGTAAGTACTTCAAATAGAAATTTTGAAGGTAGACAAGGGCCAGGTTCTAGAACATTATTAGCTAGCCCTTTAGTTGCTGCCGCTGCCGCTATTACAGGAAAGATAACAGATCCAAGAACATTATATTAAGATATGGCTTACGAAAAATTTAAAATATTAAAAAGCAACTGTGTTCCTCTTCCTATTGAAAATGTTGATACTGATCAAATAATTCCTGCTAGATTTCTTAAAGCTACAGAGAGAATTGGTTTTGGAGATAATTTATTTAGAGACTGGAGATATAACTCTGACAACACACCAAAAAAAGATTTTGTTTTAAACAATAAAAAGTTTGATGGAAAAATTTTAGTTGGAGGAAAAAATTTTGGATCAGGATCCTCCAGAGAACATGCTGCCTGGTCAATTTATGATTATGGTTTTAGATGTGTTATATCAAGTTTTTTTGCTGATATATTTAGGGGCAATTGTTTAAATATTGGAGTTTTACCAGTCCAAGTATCCTCAGGATTTCTGGATAAAATATTTAAAGTTGTTTTTGATGATCCAAAATCTGAAATCATTGTAAATCTTCTAGAACAAACTGTGACGATTGTAAAATTAAATATTTCAGAACCATTTGAAATAAACTCATACAAAAAAGAAAACATGTTAAATGGTTATGACGATATTGATTATTTAATGAATATAAAGGATAGCATAAAAAAGTTTTCCAAAACAACCCCTCTATAATTTTAAAAAATGGTTAGACACGTTGAAATAATGGACACTACTTTAAGGGACGGTGAACAAACTTCAGGAATGTCTTTTACTTCATCTGAAAAATTAGCTATCGCTAAATTATTAATTGAGGAATTAAAAATTGATAGAATTGAAGTAGCTTCAGCTAGAGTTTCAAAAGGTGAATTTGAAGCTGTTAAGAAAATTACAGAATGGGCTAAAGAAAAAAAAATTTTAAAAAAAATTGAAATTCTTACTTTTCTTGATAATAACATTTCACTAGAATGGTTGATAAGATCAGGAGCTAGAGTACAAAATTTACTAACTAAAGGCTCATTAAATCACTTAACTTACCAAATAAAACAAACACCAAAGGATTATTTTAAATCTGTAACTAAAGCTGTAAATGAAGCAAATAATAAAGGTGTTATTACTAATATTTATTTGGAAGATTGGAGTAATGGTATGAGAAACTCCAAAGATTTTGTTTTTGAGTATTTAGACATTATTAGTAAGTTACCTGTCAAAAGAGTTTTGCTCCCTGATACTCTAGGCATACTTAGTCCAGATGAGACTTTTAAATATATTTCAATAATTGTAAAAAGGTATCCTAAAATGCATTTTGATTTTCATGCTCACAATGATTATGATTTGAGTGTTTCTAATGTAATTGAAGGTTTAAAAGCCGGATGCCAAGGTCTACATTTGACCGTGAATGGAATGGGAGAAAGAGCTGGTAACGCACCAATGGCAAGTGTTGCTGCAGTAATAAGAGACTTTTTGCCTGATATCAAAATTAATTTAAAAGAAAAGTCTTTATACAAAGTTAGTCGATTAGTGTCAGCATTTACTGGATTTAGAATACCAGCAAACAAACCAATAGTAGGTGATAATGTTTTTACTCAAACAGCTGGAATTCATGCCGATGGAGACAGTAAAAAAAATCTATATTTTAATGATTTACTCCCTGAAAGATTTGGTAGAAAAAGAAAATATGCATTAGGTAAAACTTCAGGAAAAGCTAATATTAAAAAAAATTTACAAGAACTAGGTCTTACATTGAATGAAGAAAATATAAAAAAAGTAACGAATAGAATAATTGAACTTGGAGATAAAAAAGAAAAGGTAACTGCAGAAGATTTACCCTATATAATTTCAGATGTGATAAATAGTGAAAATTTTAAAAATAAAGTAATTATCGAATCTTACATATTAAGTCATAAAAAAGGGCAGAAACCCTCTGCAGAAATTGAATTGAAAATTAACGGTAAGAAATTTTTTGAAAAAGGATCTGGTGATGGACAGTTTGATGCATTTATTAATGCTATAAAAAAAATATATTTTTATAATAAACTTATACTCCCTGAACTAATAGATTATTCAGTAACAATTCCTCCTGGAAGTAATTCTGATGCTTTATGTGAAACAATTATTACTTGGAAAAATAATGATAAAGAATTTGTTACTAGAGGTTTAGATTCAGATCAAACTGTTTCAGCTATCAAATCAACAGAAAAAATGTTAAATATTATATCAAATTAGTAAATATGAAATTAAATATAGCTCTATTACCTGGCGATGGTATAGGACCTGAGGTTATAGAACAAGCAGTCAAAGTTTCAAATGCAATTGCAAAAAAATTTAATCACAGTATAAATTGGATGCACGCATTAACAGGAGCAGCAGCTATAGATGCTGTAGGAGAACCTTATCCAAAAGAGACACATGAAATTTGTTTAAAAGCAGATGCTATTTTATTTGGTGCAATAGGTCATCCTAGATTTGATAACGATCCTAGTGCTAAAGTAAGGCCTGAGCAAGGGCTTTTAAAAATGAGAAAAGATTTAGGATTATTTGCTAATGTTAGACCAACATTCACATTTCCGTCTTTAATCGACAAATCACCGTTAAAAAAAGAACGAATTGAGGGAACAAATTTAATTTTTTTAAGAGAGTTAACAGGCGGGATTTATTTTGGAAAAAGAGGAAGACTAGATAACGGGAATACCGCTTTTGATACATGTACCTACACAAGAAAAGAAATAAAAAGATTAGCTATTAAAGGTTTTGAACTGGCAATGAAGAGATCGAACAGATTATGTTGTGTAGATAAAGCTAATGTACTTGAATCATCGAGACTTTGGAGAGAAACTGTTCAATCCTTAGAAAAAGATTACCCTTCAGTTAAAGTAAGTTATGAATTTGTAGACGCAGTAGCTATGAGACTTGTTCAATGGCCTAATTCATATGACGTACTAATTACTGAAAATTTATTCGGGGATATATTAACAGATGAAGCATCAGTAATTTCCGGGTCTATGGGTTTAATGCCTTCAGCATCTGTTGGCCTTAAAACATCGCTTTACGAACCAATTCACGGATCTTACCCTCAAGCAGCAGGAAAAAACATAGCTAATCCTTTAGCAACAATTTTATCAGCTGCAATGATGTTTGAAGATGCTTTTAATCTTCAAAAGGAAGCTGATTTAATTAGAAGTGTAGTGAACTCGTCACTTAAACAATCAATTGTTTCCGAAGATTTAGCAGACGGAAACAAATCTTATAAAACAAGTGAAATAGGAGATTGGTTAGTTAAAGAAATTATATAAAAAAAAGCATCTTATAAGATGCTTTTTTTTAAAATATAATTAAAAGAAATTTTATTTTTTCTTTTTTTCATCATCGACCATTTTCTTTTTCAAGTCAGCTAAAACATCTAAATCACCAAGAGTTGATTTATCTGAATCTTTAACATTAACTTTCTTTAATGACTCTTTTACATTTTTCTTTTCTTGGTCATTAAATAAAACAGTGTGTGACATTACAACTCTTTTAAAGTCTTTATTATATTCAATGACTTTAAAGTCTGATGTATCACCTTTCTTTAACTTATTTCCATCTTCTTTAACTAGATGTCTGTTAGGAACAAAAGCTGTAATATCATCATTAAATATAATTGTAGCACCTTTATCGTTTGAATCTGAAATTGTTGCATTGTGTGAAGTCCCCTCAGCAAAAGTTTTATCATATACATCCCATGGATTGTCCATAGTTTGTTTATGACCTAAACTTAATTTTCTTGCTTCAGAATCTAACTCTAAAACTAAAACATCAATTTTATCACCAGCAGCAAATAATTCAGATGGATGTTTAACTTTTACTGTCCAAGATAAATCTGAAATATATACTAATCCATCAATTCCTTCTTCAAGCTCTACAAAAATTCCAAAGTTTGTGAAATTTCTAACGATTCCTGAATGCTTAGAACCTACGGGATATTTTTTTGTAATATCTGTCCAAGGATCTGAGCTTAATTGCTTAATCCCTAGAGACATTTTTCTTTCTTCTCTATCTAATGTTAAAACAACTGCCTCAACTTCGTCACCAACTTTAACAAAATCTTGTGCTGAACGTAAATGAGTTGACCAAGACATTTCTGAGACATGAACTAACCCTTCTACTCCATCAACAACCTCAACGAAAGCTCCATAATCAGCAAGAACAGATACCTTGCCTTTAACTTTATCACCTTCTTTTAATTCTGCATCAAGCGATTCCCAAGGATGAGCACTTAATTGTTTAACACCTAATTGAATTCTTGACTTATCGTCATCAAAATCTAATATTACGACATTTAATTTTTGATCTAATTCTAATATTTCACTAGGATGATTAATTCTATTCCATGACAAATCTGTAATATGAATTAAACCATCTACCCCACCTAAATCAATAAATACTCCATATGTGGTTATATTTTTTACTGTACCTTCAAGAACTTGACCTTTTTCTAATTGACCAATAATTTCCTTCTTTTGAAGTTCAATATCTGCTTCAATTAATGCTTTATGAGATACAACAACATTTTTAAATTCATGGTTAATTTTGACAACTTTGAATTCCATGTTCTTATTTACATATTGATCATAATCTCTGATAGGTTTAACATCAATCTGTGATCCAGGTAAAAAAGCCTCTAAACCAAAAACATCTACAATCATTCCTCCTTTAGTTCTACATTTTACAAAACCAGTAACTACCGTAGATTGATCGTGAGCATCATTTACTCTATCCCAAGCTTTTATAGTTCTTGCTTTTCTGTGAGAAAGAACTAATTGACCTGTTTTATCTTCTTGGATATCAACTAAAACTTCAACTTTATCACCAACTTTCAAGTCAGGATTGTATCTAAATTCATTTAATGAAATAACACCTTCAGATTTTGCATTAATATCAATTATAGCTTCTCTTTCAGTTAAGCTAATTATAGTACCATCGATGACACTTTCATTGTAAGTATCAACAAAGTTTTCTTCAACTAATTTTTCGAACTCAGAAAGCTTATCATCTTTAATTGTTTCAATTCCTTCTTCAAATAAGTTCCAATCAAAATCTTTTAAGAATTCTTCAGCAGTTGGTTCATTAGTTTGACTTTCTTCAGTTTGATTCTCAATAACCTCACTAGCTAAAGTTTCAACAACTTCAATAACTTTTTTCTCTATTTTGACTTTTTTTGTGGATTTTGCTGGAGCTTTAACTTTCGCAGCTTTGGTAGTTTTTTTGACAGTTTTTTTAGGTTTACTGTCTTTCTTTTCTTCTGACATACCGTTAATTTGTATTCTAATTTAATTTATAGAACGAGGGAATAAATTAGAAGAATTAATATTAATAAAACCTTTTAAATATCTATACTAACCCATTAAAAGGACTGCGAAAATAGACTCTATTTATAGATTAAACAAATAATCTATAAATTTTTTGTAATTAATGGGTTTATGTAATTAAACAACTTTAGTTCAAGTTCATCTAAAGTGAGATTGTCAGTATTAATAAGTATTGCATCTTTAGCTTTTTTCAATGGAGAATGTTTTCTATTTGTATCTTGATTGTCCCTGAGTTTTATATTAGCTAAAACCTCTTCGTATGTAATGTTTTTGTCAATTTGAAATAATTCATCGAAACGTCGTTTGGCTCTTAACTCCATTGTAGCTTCGAGATAAAATTTAATTTCAGCATCTGGAAAAACAACTGTACCAATATCACGACCATCCATAATTACTCCTTTTTTTAAACCCAGTGTGTGTTGAACACGAACCATTTGCTGTCTCAACTCGTCTACTGTTGCTATTTCACTAACTAAATTAGAAACCGCTAAGGATCTAATTTTATTTTCATAAGGAATTCCATTTAAATGAACCTCGTATTTATTATTAGTTGAGTTCTTTCTAAAATCAATGTAGATATATGGAATATCATTTATTAATTTTATTTTATCAAAATGATTTTTAGAGATGTACTTTTGATGAATAGCATAATAAGTTAATGCTCTGTACATTGCACCTGAATCAATATATTTATAATTCAATTTTTTAGATATCCTCTTGGCCAAAGTACTTTTTCCAGTAGATGAAGTGCCGTCGATTGCTATTATAATTTTATTTGACATCTAAATTCTTGTAGTTCCTAACATTTTGGTTTGTAATTGCTATATCTAAAACTTCCTTCATATTTGAAACATAATGAAAAGTTAATCCTTTTAAATAACTAGAATCGATTTCATCAATATTTTTCTTATTATCCTTACATAAAATAATTTCTTTAATTTTTGCTCTTTTAGCAGCTAATATTTTTTCTTTAATTCCCCCTACTGGCAAGACCTTTCCTCTAAGAGTAATTTCTCCGGTCATGGCAAGTTTTGATTTTACTCTTTTTTGTGTTAGAAGTGAAACCAGTGAAGTTAACATTGTAATACCAGCGCTAGGTCCATCTTTTGGAGTTGCACCCTCAGGGACATGAATATGTATGTTGTGCTTACTTAGTGTTTCTAGTTTTATTGATAAGTCGTCAGCGTTGGACTTAATGTATTCTAAAGCTATCGTAGCAGATTCTTTCATAACTTTACCCAAATTACCTGTAATAGATAAATTACCTTTTCCTTTAGAAAGTGCTGATTCAATAAATAAAATATCTCCACCAAATTGAGTCCATGCTAAACCAGTTACTACACCTGCAACCTCATTATTTTCATATTGATCTTTAGAAATAGATACCCCTAAGATTTTATTAATATCTTCTAAGTTTAAATCAGATGAATAATCTTCTTGCATTGCAATACACTTGGCAACATTTCTAATTATTTTTGCTAGTTGTTTTTCTAAACCTCTTACTCCAGATTCTCTTGTATAACCCTCAATAATTTTTTCAGATGATTGTTTATTGATTTTTACAATATTTTTTGGCAAACCATGTTCTTTAATTTGTTTTGGAATTAAATGTTTTTTTGCAATATTATATTTTTCTTCAATTGTGTAACCTGAAACATGCACAATTTCCATTCTATCCCTAAGTGCAGGTTGTACATTAGCAATATTATTAGATGTAGCTATAAACATAACTTTAGACAAATCAAATCCTGACTCAATAAAATTGTCATAAAAAGAAGTGTTTTGTTCGGGATCTAAAACTTCAAGCATTGCTGACGAAGGATCACCTTGATTTCCAACAGAAAGTTTATCAATTTCATCTAATACAAAAACAGGATTAGAAGTTTTTGCTTTTTTTAAACTTTGAATTATTCTACCAGGCATAGCACCAATATAAGTTTTCCTATGCCCTCTTATTTCAGATTCATCTCTAAGCCCACCTAGAGAAATTCTAACATATTCTCTTCCTAAAGCTTCAGCTATTGATTTACCTAATGATGTCTTTCCTACACCAGGTGGTCCATTAAAACAAAGAATTGGAGATTTCATGTCATTTCTAAGTTTTAAAACAGCTATATGTTCAATAATTCTTTTTTTAACATCTTTTAATCCGTAATGATCTCTATCTAAAATTTTAGTAGCTCTTTTTAAATCAAAATTATCTTTAGAAAATTCGTTCCATGGAAGTTCTAAATATGTATCTAAATAATTTCTCTGTATAGAATACTCTGCAACTTGAGGATTCATTCGCTGGAGCTTAGATAATTCTTTTTTAAAGTGATCATTTATTTCTTTTGACCACTTTTTTTTAGTAGACTTGATTCTCATTTCATTAACTTCTTCATCATAAGAAACTCCTCCTAACTCTTCTTGAATTGTCTTTAATTGCTGGTGTAAAAAATATTCTCTTTGTTGTTGATCCAGATCTGATCTAACTTTAGATTGAATATCATTTTTTAGTGACAGTCTTTGTAATTCAATATTCATTTGCTTTAAACACATAAGCGCTCTTTTATTTAAATCACTTGTATTTAATATTTCATATTTTTCCTTCACAGATAAATTCATATTAGAACATACAAAATTCACTAAGAAAGAATCACTTTGAATATTTTTTATTGCAAAAGAAGCTTCACTAGGAATGTTTGGGTTTTCATCAATAATTTTTAGAGCTATATCTTTTATAGATTCTATCGTAGCAATAAACTCTTTATTATTTTTTTCAGGTTTTAATTCAACTATCTCTTTAACATTAGCAGTAATATATGGTTCTTCTGAAATAATCTGTTCAATTGAAAATCTTTTCTTTCCTTGAATAATTACCGTAACATTTCCATCAGGCATTTTTAACACTCTTAATATTTTAGCTACTGTTCCTGTAGGATGTATATCATTTAATGTAGGAGATTGAATCTTTGGATCTATTTGAGAAACAACACCAATCAATTTATCATTAGCATTAGCATCCTTTATTAATTTAATTGATTTATCTCTGGATGCTGTTATTGGAATAACTACACCAGGAAACATAACTGTATTTTTTAATGGTAAAATAGGCAGCTTTTCAGGAAGAGATTCTTTAGAAATAGCCTCTTCATCGTCAGATGTCATTAAAGGAATTAAATCTGAATCTTCATCAATATTCTGAAGTGACATCATGTCAAGATTAAGTATTTTTGTTTTAGACATAAATTACAATTAGGTCAATGTGTCATGTTATTAAATCAAAAAAAGAGATTTTCTTTCTGTTTAGAATGAAATAAACAAAAAACATTTATTTATAAAATTGATATTTCAAGTTTCATGCCATAAAGATTTAAAATTTTTGATCTTAATTCTTTTTAAAAGTAACGCTCCAATTAAAAAAATAAAAACAAAAATTAAAATGGAAGTTCTCATACTGCCAGTGATCTGATCAGCAAATGCAAATAAAGTCATTCCAAAGACAATACTAACTTTTTGAGAAACATCATAAAAACTAAAATAAGAGGTAGTATTTTCTGTTTGAGGAATCATTTTTGAAAAAGTAGACCTAGACAAGGCTTGTATCCCTCCCATTACTAATCCAACAAAAGCAGCAGCTATATAAAATTCTATTGGTTCCGTAATAAAATAACCACCTACACACAACAAAGCCCAAATAATATTTAATATTACTAAAGTATAAATATTACCATATTTTTCAGATAATTTTGAAGTCATAATTGCACCAAACATTGCTATTAATTGGATTAATAAAATACTTACTATTAATCCAATAGTTTTTTCGTCATTGGGCCAATTTATTTCCTGTTCGCCAAAATAAGCAGCAATTAATAAAACAGTTTGAAGAGCTGAACTATATACAAAAAATGCAATAAGGTATTTTTTAATTACTGTTATTTTTTTTAATTCATTCCAAACTTCAACTAATTCCTTAAATCCGTTCCAAACGACATCTTTAATAATTTTTTTCTTTTCTTTTTGATCTGGTAAAAAATAGAATGAGTATTGACTAAATGATATCCACCATATTCCAACAGATATAAATGAATATCTCATGGCAAGTAGTTCAGGGTTTTCACCTGTTATTCCAAAATTTTCTGGATACATTACCATTGCTAGATCAAATATTAAAAGTAATACACTTCCAAAATAACCTAACGCATATCCTTTAGCACTTATATAGTCCTGTTGATGTTTTAATGCAATATCAGGCAGATAAGAATTATAAAAAACAATACTAGCCCAAAAAGAGATTAAAGCCAGAAAGTAAAAAGATAACCCAAGATATATATTAGTGAGATCAAACCAATAAAGCCCCATACAAGAAAGTGATCCGACATAACAGAATATTTTTAGAAAAGTTTTTTTATTACCCATATAATCAGCTATTCCTGACAAAAGAGGAGTTATAAATGATAATATGACAAATGCAAAAGCAGTCAAAAAACTAATTAAAGCAGTATTCTTAAAATTAAACCCTAAAAGTTCTATATATAAATCATCAAAAAAAAGTGCACCATAATATATCGGAAAGACTGCAGAAGAAATTACTAGAGGATAAGCAGAGTTTGCCCAATCATAAACAGCCCAGGCATTAAGTAATTTTTGATCTCCTTTTTTATATTTATTATTAGTCATTTATAAGAATGAATTGCAATATAGTTAATTGATATATGATTATATTAAAATTAATAATTAATTTCGCACTTGAAAAGATATGAGGTTTTCAATTATACTTATTATATTAATTATCAATCAGGGTTGTGAAAACATTACAAAAATTGATAATAATATTATTAAAGACAATAGCACATATTTATGTGTAAAATGTGGTTCATCATTATACTCCGAAAATGAACTTTTTTTAGAAAATGATAACAGTAAAGATTTTAACACTTCAATTGAAAAAAAAGTTAAAGTTTTTGACAACATTTATGGATTAGGAATTCTTGATTCAATTAAAAATAAATTCAAAACTGAACTGTTTTGCACGAAATGTGATACTAACATAGGTAATCTTATAAATGACGAAAAAGGACAAAGACATTGTATAGATAAAAATGCAATAATTTTAAAAAATTTAATAAAATGAAAAAATTCAAACAAGTGCTAATTTTTGTAGCAATTTTGGGTAGCTCAATAAATTTCTCACAAAACAACGAAAAAATGATAAAAACAGATACTGAATGGAAAAACACACTTGGTGAAATGAGTTATCAAGTTCTTAGAAATTCATATACCGAAAGACCTTTTACTGGCGAGTATAATCTTCATTTTGAAAAAGGATCTTACAATTGCAAAGGATGTAATCAAAAATTATTTGAAAGTAATAATAAATACGAGAGTAATTGTGGATGGCCCAGTTTTGATCAAGCTATTCCTGAAAGAATTAAATATGTTAGAGACTACTCACACAACATGAACAGAGTTGAAGTTAAATGCTCAAAATGTGATGGACATTTAGGACACGTTTTTAATGACGGACCAAAGGAAACAACAGGAAAAAGATATTGTATAAATTCAGCAGCTTTATCATTTAATAAATAATTATGGAAAAATTCGATTTAATAATTCTTGGAAGTGGACCAGGTGGATATGTAACTGCAATTAGAGCATCTCAGTTGGGCTTAAAAACTGCAATAATAGAAAAAGAAAGTTTAGGCGGTGTTTGTTTAAATTGGGGATGTATTCCAACTAAAGCACTATTGAAATCTGCACAAGTTTTTGATTATATAAAACACTCTGAGGATTACGGCATAACTGTAGAAAATTTTGATAAAAATTTTGATAACGTTATTAATAGGAGTAGAAAAGTTGCTCAAACCATGAGTAAAGGAGTAAACTTTTTAATGAAAAAAAATAAAATAAAAATATTTGAGGGTTTTGGTCAACTTTCGCATAATAAAACAATTAAGATTACTGACCAAAATGGATCTGAAAGCAAAATTACAGGTGAAAAAATAATTATTGCAACTGGAGCTAGATCAAGAGAACTACCATTTTTAAAAAAAGATGGTAAAAAAATAATTGGGTACAGAGAAGCTATGACACTTGATAAACAACCAAAAGACATTATCATAGTAGGTTCAGGAGCAATAGGAATTGAATTCGCATATTTTTATAATTCTATGGGAACATCTGTAACAATAGTTGAATACATGGATAGAATTGTTCCTGTAGAAGATTCTGAAATTTCTAAAGAATTGGAAAAAAGTTTAAAAAAGAAAGGAATTAATATTTTAACCTCAACTGAATTAGAAAAAGCAGAAATCAATAGTTCTAATTCTGTTGATGTGACTTTAAAAACTTCAAATGGTGAAAAAAACATTATGAATACTGAAATAGTATTAAGTGCTGTAGGAATTAAAGCTAATATTGAAAATATTGGTTTAGAAGATTTAGGAATTAAAACTGAAAAAGATAAAATTTTAGTTGATGATTTCTACATGACAAATGTAAAAGATTACTATGCTATCGGAGATGTAGTAAAAGGGCAAGCTCTAGCCCACGTTGCTTCTGCAGAAGGAATATTATGCGTTGAAAAAATAGCTGGTCATGACGTAAATCCATTAGACTATAATAACATTCCTGGTTGTACTTATTGTAGCCCAGAAATAGCTTCGGTTGGTTTTACTGAAAAACAAGCAATTGAGAATGGTTTTGAGGTTAAAATCGGAAAATTTCCTTTCTCTGCATCAGGAAAAGCACAAGCTTCTGGTAAAAGTGAAGGATTTGTAAAAGTAATATTTGACGCTAAGTATGGAGAATGGTTAGGTTGTCATATGATAGGAGAAGGTGTTACAGATATGATAGCTGAGGCTGTTGTTGGTAGAAAACTGGAAACTACTGGATATGAAATTTTAAAAACGGTTCATCCTCACCCTACAATGAGTGAGGCTGTTATGGAAGCTGTAGCTGCAGCTTATGACGAAGTTATTCACTTATAATATTATTTATTAAAACTTTCAATCGCTAAATCATAACTCTTAAGTCCAAAACCAAGAATTACTCCTTTGACATGAGCACTTAAAAAAGATTTATGTCTAAATTCCTCTCTTGAATAAGTATTTGAAATATGAACTTCAATAGTAGGTGAAGAAATTGACCTTATTGCATCTCCGATTCCAACAGAAGTGTGTGTGTATGCAGCTGCATTTATAATAATTCCATCAAAATTAAAACCAACTTCATGAATTTTTTCAATAAGTTCACCTTCAATGTTAGATTGAAAATAATGTAATTCCAAATTATTAAATTTAATCTTCAGTTTTTTAAAGTAATCTTCAAAACTCTGGTCACCATAGATATTTTTTTCTCTTTTACCTAAAAGGTTCAAATTAGGACCATTAATAATTTGTAATTTCATTGAAAATTATAAAGTTTAAATATAATATTTAATTTACATTATAAAAGAAATAATGAAGTGGGAAAAATTAATTAAAGATTTTAAAAACTATTTGATAATTGAAAGAAATTTATCAAAAAACACTATTGACAGTTATTTGTTTGATATTGAAAAATTAAAATCATTTTTAAATTCTGAAAATTTAAAAATTAATCCCCTTAAAATAAACGAATCTATAGCTAAAGAATTTATATATCAAATTTCAAAAAAAGTAAAATCATCAACTCAAGCCAGAATAATTTCTGGAATTAAAAGATTTTATGATTACATTATTTTGGAGGAATTAATTGCTGAAAATCCATTTCAAAATATAGAAACACCAAAAATTGGAACTAAACTCCCTGTTACACTTACTACTAAAGAAATAGATAAAATAATAAACAGTATAGATTTCAATTCTAAAAATAAGCTTAGAAATACCGCACTTCTCGAGGTTCTTTACAGTTGTGGGTTGAGAGTGTCTGAGCTGATAACATTAAAAATTTCTGATTTGTTTTTCAAAGAATCATTAATTAAAGTTACGGGAAAAGGAAATAAAGAAAGATTTGTACCAATTAGTAATGAAGCAAAAAATTACATAGATAAATATATTATTCAAAAAAGAAGATCACAAAAAATTAAAAAAGGTCACGAGGACACGTTATTTATTAATGAAAGAGGGAGTGGATTAACTAGGGTAATGATCTATTTAATCATAAGTGATTTAAATAAAAAAGCAGATATAAAGAAAAAGATAGGTCCTCATACATTTAGACATTCATTTGCAACACACCTACTAGAAAATGGAGCTGATCTAATTACTATACAAAATATGTTGGGACATGAAAATATTGTAACAACTGAGCGTTATCTACATGTTAATAAAAAACATCTTTTAAAATCAATGAGTAAATTTCATCCAAGAAATAATATGTGAATTATTTTCTTATAATTAATCGAAAACCTTCACCATGAATATTTTCTATTTCAATCTTATCATCTTTTTGTAAATACTTTCTGATTTTAGCAATGTAAACATCCATACTTCTAGAGGTAAAATAATTATCATCATTCCAAATCTTTATAAGTGCCAGTTCACGAGGCATTAAGTCATTTAAATGATTTAGAAGCAACTTTAATAGTTCATTTTCTTTGGGAGACAACTTAACATCTTCTTCATTTTTGTACTTTAGAATTCTAAGTTTAGAATTTAAAGAAAAATCAGAAAATTTATAGAGAATTTTAATTTTACTTTCTGAGCTTGACATTTTTTTTCTTTTAAAAATTGATTTAATTTTTAAAAGAAGTATGTCGGAATCAAATGGTTTCGTCAAATAATCATCAGCACCTAATTTATATCCTTTTAAAACATCATCTTTTAATGTTTTAGCAGTTAAAAAAAACAAAGGCACATCCTTATTTAAATCTCTAATTTCTCTTGCTAAAGTGAACCCATCTTTAAATGGCAACATAACATCGAGAATACATAATCCAAAACTATTTTTTTTAAATTTTTCAAGCCCTTCAATACCATTTTTAGCAAGGGTAACATTATAAGAATGTAATTTTAAAAAATCATTAAGAATGGCACCAAAATTCACATCATCTTCGACAAGTAAAATATTTTTATAGTTATTTTTCATGTTTTTTAACTGTTTAAAGGTAATTTTATTATAAATATACTACCCTCTCCTAACAAACTAGTAACATTAATTGTACCAAAGTGAAGATCAATTATTTTTTTTACATATGATAACCCTAGACCATGTCCTTTTACATTATGAACATTTCCTTTAGTTTCTCTGTAAAATTTATCAAAAATCTTTTCTTTAACATCTACACTCATTCCCATTCCTTTGTCAGATATTTTAATAAAAACATGCTCTGATTCATTATAAGTAGAAACATTTATTAATGGTGTATCAGAAGAATATTTAATAGAGTTCTCTAATATATTAACTACAACATTTACTAAATCTTCATGCGAACCCATAACATTTATTTTAGTAGCTAGTAAATCATTTACTACTGAAGCATTTCTGTTTTTAAATAATAATTTTAAATGAATAAACGATTCATCAATAATATCATGAATATTACAGTTGATTTTTTTAATTATATTTTCTTTTTTTTCTAATTGAGAAATTCTCAATACATTTTCAACCTGATTATTCATTCTATCATTTTCATCTTTAATCATCTTCAAGTATTGTGATCTCTTTTTAATATTATTTCTAACATTTACATTTTCAATAGCGTCAATAGCTAATTTAATAGTAGCGATTGGAGTTTTAAACTCGTGAGTCATATTATTGATAAAATCTGATTTAATTTCAGAAACTTTTTTTTGTTTTAAAATTTGAAATATAGTAGATGCAAAAGTTATAATAATTGCTAAAGTAAAAAGTAATGAAAGTAAAATCAAAGTAGTCAAAGATGATCTTAAAAAAATTTTTCTTTCAGGAAAAGCAATAACTAATTCAAACTCACTGTTGCCTTTTTCATTTACAAATAAAGGGGATTTATATTTTCTTAGACCCTCTAAATTAGTATAGTTATCAGAACCAACTTTTGTAGCAAAAGTTCCATTAAAAACTCTATATTGGAAAGGAATGTCGATGTCTCGATCTCTTAATTCTCTTTGTAAAAGGAGTTCTAGTTCAACATTACTCAACCTTCTGTGAATTGGTTTTAAGGAAGCTAAGTCCATAAAAATTGATGCATATTTGGCTTTATCCATTAATGACAATCTTTCCACTCTTTGCAACCTTTCAATAGAACTCATATTTTGCATTTCTCTATCAAACGCCTCATCAATTATCGTAGTTGTTTTAATTCCTTTATACTCAATAATTGAGGAAGAATCAATAGATTCCTGATCGAAAAGCTTTGCAGAAACGTTATAATCTTCTTCTAAAATTCCATGAGAATAAATGTAAGTTTGGTTTGTGTTTTCATTTCTGTCAACAAACTTAAAAACAGCACTGAGTTGAGATTCTTTTGGTGATCCTATACTGTCTATTAATTTTTGATAAACTGCAAGGTAGTCTCTCATTTCCCTGCTCTGAATTTGTTCGGAAACAGATTTTAATGCTTGATTGATATTTAATGAGAATTGTCTTTCTTTATTATCAAGAGTAGTTTTAATCCAAAATCCTTGTACAAAAATAATTCCGACCAAAGCAATAGTCATAATTGCAATAAGAGGATAAAATATCTTTTTATTCATATATTAATTAAACAAAAATAGAATTAAAATGATTTATTAACGATAAAACTATTTTTCGATTTTCATTCTCTGAACTATTTTTAAAAACATAATCAGCTAATGGTATTTTTTTTTGATCAAGCCATTGGTTATTTATTTTTAGCAAAACATCGTCTTTTTTTATATTATCTCTTTTTATAATTCTTTCAACTCTTAAATTGAGTTCAGAAGTAACTAAAATATTATAATCATTTGACTTATATGATCCAGATTCGAATACTAAAGCAGACTCATAAATAACATAATCATTATTTAATTTGCTTTTCCATTGTTTGAAATCATTAAAAACTTCAGGGTGAACGATAGAATTGATTTTATTTAATGCAATTGAGTCATTAAAAATTAAATTTGAAATATATTTTTTATTGAGTAATCCATTAGAATAAGCTGAAGTACCAAAACATTCAATTAATTTTAATTTTAATTTTTCAGAACTATTCATTAAGGTTTTTGCAATTGAATCTGAATCATAAACTGGAATAGATTTGCTTTTAAACACTTTTGCTATTGTAGATTTTCCTGAACCAATTCCGCCTGTTAGACCAATTACTTTCATAAGTGTTTTACAAAATTAACTGAAGTTTTTGTTTAAAAGAAACTAATCTTTATTTGTAGAAGAAACTATATCAATAATTTCTTGACTTACTCCTACATTAGAAAAACCTCCATCGTTATACAAATTTTGAAGTGTTACTCTCTTAGTTAAATCTGAAAAAAGAGTTATGGTATAATTCGCACAATCTAAAGCAGTAGCATTTCCAAGAGGAGACATTTTTTCAGCATAAGTAATAAAACCATCAAATCCTGTAACCCCTTTTCCAGCAGTAGTAGGCGTTGGTGATTGAGAAATTGTATTTACCCTTACTTTTTTGTCTTTCCCGAAAAAATACCCAAAACTTCTAGCAATAGACTCTAAATAAGCCTTATTATCTGCCATATCGTTATAATTTGGAAATACTCTTTGAGCAGCCATGTATGAAAGAGCAACAATACTTGACCATTCATTCATTGCATCAAGTTTATATAGACTTTGTAATAATTTGTGAAAAGAAACAGCAGAGACATCCCAACCTTTTCCAGTCCAATCGTGATTTAAATCAGTGTAATGCTTTCCCTTTCTAACGTTGACAGACATACCAATTGAGTGAAGGACAAAATCAATTTTACCTCCAAAAATTTTCATAGTTTCATTAATAAGGTTTTCTAAATCTTCAATTTTAGTTGCATCTGCTGCAATAAGTCTTGAGTTTGTCATTTTAGCAAGTTGATCAACATTTCCCATTCTAAGTGCAATGGGTGCATTGGTTAAAACAAATTCTCCTCCTTCTTCGAACACTCTTTCAGCTGTTTTCCAAGCAATTGAGTTCTCGTCTAAAGCACCAAAGATTATTCCTTTCTTTCCTTTTAACAGATTGTATGACATATATATAATTTGTGTAAATATAATATTAATTAAGTAACTCTTTAGCGTGTAATACTGCTGAGTCAGACATCAAGTCACCAGCAAGCATTTTAGCAATTTCATCAATTCTTTCCTGATTACTTAGCTTCTTAACCATTGTTGATGTAGAGCTTAGATTATTGTATTTGTAAACTTTTAATTGATGATCACCTTTAGCTGCTACTTGAGGAAGGTGTGTAATAGCAATAATTTGCATTTTAGAACTCATTTCAAGCATCATATTAGCCATGGCATTAGACATTTCACCTGAAACACCTGAATCAATTTCATCAAAAATCATAGTAGGTAAATTTAAATGTCTCGAGAGAATAGATTTAATTGACAACAAAATTCTTGATAGTTCACCACCTGAGGCAATTTTAAATAACGGTGCGTATTTTATTCCTTTATTAGCGGAAAACAAAACCTCTATCTGATCAGATCCAAATCTGTTAAATTCATCAATTTTAGAAATTTTAAAATCGAACGACGCATTCTTCATTCCTAAATCAAGTAATAAGGATTCTAATTGTAATTTAAGCTTAGGAATTATTTTTTTTCTTGAAATTGAAATTTTATTGGATAATTCTATTAAATAGTTTTTTTTCTTTCTGATTGTTTTATCAAGTTCATCAATATTAATTTCAACAGTACCTGATTCATCTAATTTACTTTTAAGATGTTGTTGTTTAATTAATAAATCACTTATTGAATTTACAGAATGTTTTTTCTGTAAGTTATAGATAATATTAAGTCTTGATTCAAGTTTTTCAATCTCAGAATAATCATCATTAAAATCAAAGGATGGGTTATTTAATTCAGATTTAATATCATTTAACTCAATTAATAGACTATCTATCCTTTCTTTAATTAAAGAAAAATTATTAGAAATTTTTGAAATATTATTTAAAATTGAATTTAAAGAATATATCTTGTTTTCGATACTATCTTCAGAATTATATAAAATTTGATCAATTTGAGAAAATGATGATTTAAGTTCTTCAGAATTTTTATAAAGCTTTAATTTATTTTCAATAATATCCTGCTCATCAGAAACTAAATTAACATCACTAAGTTCGTTATATAAATACAACAAATAGTCGTTATCATTTTGTAAACTAATATTTAACCTAGTTAATTTATCTAATTCTATTTTTAATTCCCTGTAATTGACTAAGGTTTGATTAAAATTCTTTACTATTAGCTGTTGTTCTGCTAAATTATCAATTAGAGAATAGAAAAAAGAGTTGTTAGAACTAGCTAAAGTTTGATGCTGGGCATGTATATCAATAAGCTTTTCTCCAATAGTTTTTAAAAGGTCTAAATTTACAGGGGAATCATTAATAAATGACCTTGACTTACCGTTTGGAAGAATTTCTCTTCTTAAAATTGCTTGATCAAAATAATCAATATTATTATCAATAAATAAATTTCTAATATTAAAGCACGATAAATTGAACTCCGCCTCTAAAACACATTTTAAGTTAGAATTTTTTAATAAATTTTGACCGGCTCTTTTACCGATAATTAAGGATAATGCATTTAACAAAATAGACTTTCCTGAACCAGTATCTCCTGTTACAGTTGTAAAACCAGTTAAAAAATCAATTTCAACTTTATCAATTAAAGTAAAATTTTTAATTAAAATTTTGGTAATCAAAGTTTTTTTATTTAATTATTAAATTAATAAAATTATTTAATACTATTCCATTTGTTTGAAAAGAAAGGAGTAAGATAATTTAAATCTGAAACTAGATTAGTCACGTCAAAAAATGATCCTCCAGAATAAATATCTTTAATTTCATCTGATTTTGAATCAAACAATATTTTTATTAAAATCGAATTAGGATTTCTTCTCTTTAATGATTTCAATGAAGAAATCGAAGTAGCAATATTTGTTTTTGCAGATAAAATATCAGAATGCATTAGATCTAATCCATTAACATGATAATTAAATAAAAAATTAGAAAATTCGTTCGAATCATTTGAAGTTAAATATTCAATTAGCCAAAACTTATTTAATTTTCCACCATTGTGAGAAGAATTCCATCCTGAGATATTACTTTGATTAGTATAATTTAAAATATTCTTAGAAATATCATAAAAATAATTTCCGGAGTTCAGCACAAATGAATCGTGATCAACACCGATTATAATATTAATATAAAAAGCTAACAATGAAGATATTTTTGACTCGAACTGATTATTTTTAAATATTATAGGTTCGTATTCAACATAGTCAAACTGAAAATTCTTTTCTTGATAGTTAAAAATAGGCGTGGAATAAGAGGAATTAAATACAGGCCTTGAAGCTTGAAATTCAATGTTTGCTACATAACTATTGTTTGAGTAACTCGTTATTGACAATAAAACATTTAAATCAACTTTTTCAAATTCAGAATAATTAACATTTGACCAGCTTGAATTATTTATAAAATTTGATAATGAAATCTCTAAATTTTTAAAAACAGAGCTATTAGTTTGATTAATAGATTCTGAGTTAACAATAATTTTAGCGTTAATTTCTTGCGTGTAAGAAAGATTCAAAGAAAAAAATATTGTTAAAACAAGATTGAATGTTTTCATAAAAAATTTTTAATTAATTCATTAAAAATATCTTTCGAAACATCAATTTTAGATTTTAATTTAAATTTATTGATTTTTCCATTTTTGTTTATAAAAGTTATTTTATTAGTATCATGTCCAAATCCAGCACCTTTGTCATTTAAAGAATTTAATACTATAGCATCTAAATTTTTGTTTTCAATTTTTGATAATGCGTTTTGAAATTCATTATCTGTTTCTAACGCAAATCCAACAAGAATTTGTTCATTAGATTTATTTTCACCTAAATGTTTCAAAATATCTATATTCTCAACAAGATCAATTGAAAGTAAATCTTTACTCTGTTTTTTAATTTTAATTTTAGATCTGCTTTTTGGTTTGAAATCTGAAACTGCAGCAGAAAGAATTGAAATATCAGTTGATTTAAAATGTTTTTTTACTTCAAAAAACATTTCATCAGCCGTAACAATATTAATTATGGAAATATTGTCATCAATTATATTCAAACTACTTGGACCAGTAATTAGGATTACTTCAGCACCTAAATTAGCCGCAGTTTTAGCTAAAGAAAAACCCATTTTTCCCGAAGAAAAATTACCAATAAAACGAACCGCATCAATTGGTTCATATGTAGGTCCAGCAGTTATTAATATTTTTTTATTTAACAACTTTAGGTCTTTCTTGATATTTTTAATGATAAAATTTATAATCTCATCTGGTTCTTTCATTCTTCCATCTCCCTCCAATCCACTAGCCAAAAAACCTGAACTTACAGGAATATGAATTTTACCATGACTTACTAGCTTTTGAATATTTTCTTGATTAGCCAAATTCTTATGCATATCCAAATCCATAGCAGGCGCAAAATAAACAGGACATTTTGAAGATAAATAAGTAGCCAATAATAAATTATCAGCTCTTGCTGTAGCCATTTTAGACAAAGTGTTTGATGTAGCCGGAGCAATTAAAAAAATATCTGCCCAAAGTGCTAATTCAACATGGTTGTTCCAAAGTTTGTTTTCATCTTTAGGATCAAAAAAATCAGAAAGAACAGGATTATTTGATAATGTTGAAAGGGTAAGTGGGGTTACAAAATCCTTTGAACTAGGAGTCATTAAAACTTGAACATTTGCTCCTTGTTTTTTAAAAAGTCTAACTAGATAAGTTGACTTGTAAGCAGCAATACCACCTGTAACTCCAAGTAAGATGTTTTTACCGCTTAGAATAGACATTTCTATTCTTTGATTTCAGTGTTTCTGTAATATATTTTTTCCTTTAACCAATTTTCGACAGCCATAGCATGAGCCTTAGGAAGTTTTTCATAAAACTTTGAAACCTCAATTTGTTCCTTGTTTTCAAATATTTCATCTAAACTTTCAGTTGGACTAGCAAACTCTTCTAATTTATCTAATAATTCTTTTTTAATAGATTCATTTATTTGAATAGTTCTCTTGGAAATAATTGATATAGCTTCGTATATATTATCTGTTTTGGCATCAATAATATTTCTATCATAAGTGATAGTTTCTAGTGGTGCATCCGTTTTTTTAAAATCCATATTATTTATTTTACTGTACTGTAGCGTTTTTTGCAAATGTAGTGATTTCTTGGTCTATAGACTCAATCATTTTATTTGATTTGTCAATATATTTAGTTTCTGGATAGGTATCCATTAACTCCTTGTGAATTTTTTTTGCATCTTCTAATCTTTCAAATTTCTTTGAATCTATACTATTTACAGCTAACTCATATGAGGAATCAAATAAATAAAATAGTGCATCTTCTCTGTAGGGTGTACCTGGATAATCTGAAATAAAATCATCTAGAACAATTAAAGCAGATTTGTAATCTCTAATGGTGTTGAATTGTTTTGCAATTTCAAATGCTTTAAATTCAAGTTTTATTCTTAATTCCTGAACCAAATCATTAGCATCAGACATTTTTTCAGAATTTGGGTAAGAATTTATAAAGTCTTGAAGTTTTTCAATTGCGGTAAGAGTTTCTTTTTGATCTAAGCTAAAAACAGGCGAAGTTTTATAATAAGAATAAGCACCTAAATATGCTGCTTCATCAACTTTTTGGCTAAGTGGATATGCTTTTATAAAACTTTCAAATTGATAACCTGCATCAATATACTTTCTGGTATTTAATAATGAATTAGCATAAAAAAAAGTTACTCTTTCAGCTTGCGGTTTACCTCTATATTGAGATTGAATTTGTTCAAATAATCTAGAAGCTCGTCTAAATTCTTGAGCTTCGTAATATTTTTCAGCAACTTCATACTTTAATTTGATATCCTCACTTTTTAAAACTCTTTGAAACTCATTACAAGAATTTAAGAGTATTAAGAAAAAAATAATTGGTAATTTATTTTTTAAATGCATGTGGCAAATTTAGTATTTTTTTCTAAACGATTTAATAATCTTTTATTATTGTAGAAATTGAATTATTAATCTTAATTTTTAGTTCAACAGAAACAGGAACTAAAGGTAGTCTCAAATTATTTTTACATAAATTTAAAAATGATAATGCAGCTTTAATTCCAGAGGGATTCCCTTCCAAAAATAAATAATCTAATAATGTCTTTATAATTTTGAATTTTGACTGAGATTCAGACTCATTTTTATCCATCGCTAGATTTATTATTTCTGAAAATTCTTTAGGAATACAACCTGCAATTACGGAAATAACTCCGTCTCCACCCATTAAAACACTTTGATAAGCAGTATTATCATCACCAGAAATAACTAAGAAATCATCAGGTTTGTCAATAATTAATTGTTTTACTTGACTTAAATCTGCACTAGCTTCTTTTATACCAATTATATTTTTAAACTCATTAGCTAATCTAATAGTGGTTTCAGGAAGCATATTACAACCTGTTCTAGAGGGAACATTATATAAAATAATTGGTAATGATGATGCTTTGGCTATTAAAGAATAATGTTTATATATGCCATCCATTGTAGGTCTATTATAATAGGGTGTTACTGAAAGAATAGCAGAATATCCAATAAAGTCTGCTTCTTTTATTTCATTTAATAAAGACATAGTATCATTTGAGCCTAATCCTAAAACCAAAGGAATACGATTATTATTAGCTTCAACAAATGCTTTTCTACATATAATTTTTTCATCATTCGTTAAAGTAGAACTTTCTCCTGTAGTACCTTGAACAACAATATAACTAATGCCATTTACAACAAGAAAATCTACAAGATTTTTAATTGCATTAAAATCTATAGAAAGGTCTTTTTTGAAAGGAGTTACTACAGCTACACCTGTTCCTTTAAGTTTTTTTAATAAACTCATTATTTAATTATTCTTAAGTATTTAATTAATTCACTATCAAATTCTTTAAATTTTTTAATTTTTTTAGAAAAAATTAAGTCATTTAATCTTGAATCTACAGAGCTAAAACCAACTCTAAATTTAGCATTCACTTTTGAAGATAATAAAGTTAAAACATCATTGAATTTAAAAAAGTTAATTAATAAATCGTAATCATAAGAAATAAATTCTAAGGAATCTTTCCCTGTTAAATTTCCTGTATAAGAAATAGATTTGGGAGTTATATTCATATTTGAAAAAATATTGAACGCATTTTCATTTTCTTGGAAAGTAATTAACTTTAAATCTTTCTCTTTTAAACCAATCTTGTAAACAAGTTTTATAAAATTATTTACCTCAACGGGAAACATAGGGTCAATGATACAACCAATTGTTTTTATTGGGTTTGGTTTTATTCTTGTTTGATCATTTAAAAGTTCTAATGATTTATTAATCTTTTTTTTAACAAGACTCTCATGTAGTGATTTAAATATCATATCTTTAAAGTGCTGCTAAATTACATATTTAAGAATTGAATACTATTTTTTATAATAAAAAAATGAAATTGAAACTAATTGTTTTAATTATAACTCTATTTTCATTTTCTTGTACAAATACAGGTTATACTATATCAAAAGTCTCTTATGAAGACAACATCAAAGTTCTAGATTCAATTGATAATATTGAAATTGAATTAATTATAAAACCGTTCAGAGATAAAATTAAAACATTAGAAAAAACCGTAGGATTTAGTAAAGAATCTTATAGTATTCGTGATGGCAAATTGGAATCTACGCTTGGTAATTTAATTGCTGATATTTTATATGAGGAGTCAAATCCTGAATTTTATAAAATTACTTCAAATAACATAGATTTTGCACTATTTAATTATGGTGGTGTTAGAGGGACTTTAAATAAAGGAGAGATAACTCAACATGATTTATTTACAATAATGCCATGGAAAAACTTAGCTACTGTAGTTAAAATTAAAGGAGAAAAAGTTATTGATTTAGTTGACTATTTTAATAAAGAAAACTTAGCACATCCTAGCACTAGATTAGAAATAGAGTTTATTAATAAAAAAATAAAAAAAATACTAATTAATAAAAGAAAATTTGATAAAAACAAAAGTTACTATGTTTTGACTTCAAACTTTTTACAAGAAGGTGGAGACAAAATGACATTTTTCAAAGACCCTTTGGAGCTTTATAATCTAAATTTGAATTTGAGAGACTTATTGATAAAATCAATAGAAAATAAAAAAACTATAGAAAGTAAACTTGATAACAGAATATTTAGATCAGAATGAAGAGAAGAAATTTTTTAAAATA
>CABXBY010000014.1 GCA_902510655.1 uncultured Bacteroidota bacterium
GTTTTCGGTATTTAATTCAGATGCAATTAAAGAATTAAAACTTTACAAGGGTGGGATTCCTGCTTCATATGGCGGAAGATTATCTTCTGTGTTAGATGTGTATCAGAAAGACGGAAACAGTAAATCAAATAAACTTAGTGGTGGTATCGGGTTAATTTCAAGTAGATTACTTTTTGAAGGTCCTATACAAAAAAACAAAAGTTCATTTTTAATAGCAGGTAGAGGATCTTATGCGCATTTATTTTTAAAATTAACTGATATTGAAAATGTAGCATATTTTTATGATTTAAATACAAAATCTAACTTCAAAATAGATGATAAGAACACGCTATACTTTTCAGGATATTTTGGAAGAGATTTATTTAGATTAAATAATACTTTTTCTAACACTTATGGGAATTCCACAATTAACTTTAGATGGAATCATCTATTGAGTGACAAAACATTCACAAACACATCAGTTATATATAGTGATTATTATTACGGATTAACTCTTGATTTCATAGGATTTAATTGGAATTCAGGAATTAAAAATTTAAATATAAAGTTCGATCTAAAAAATTATTATTCTGAAAAAATTCAATTTAATTATGGACTTAATTCCATATATTATGAATTTAATCCCGGCGAGATAAAACCGATTAATGATTCAGGAATTAATTATAAAAATTTAAATAAAAAGTATGCATTAGAAAATTCTGCATACTTTGATGTAATTCATAATATTTCAAAAAGATTTGCATTAAGATATGGCTTAAGAGTTAATCAGTTTCTAAGATTCAAACAAAATGGTTTCAATAGTTACTTAAATGATAATCCTGTAAATTATGATTCTAATCTAGGTATATATAAAGGTGCTGAACCAATAGGAGAATTTAACAAAAATAAAAATACTTTAAAAGCATATGGAAATATAGAGCCTAGATTAAATTTAGCTTATAATTTCAATAATAAATCAATAAAAGCTAGCTACAATAGATTAAATCAGTACATACATTTAATTTCAAATACAAGTGCACCAGCTCCTTTGGATGTATGGACACCTAGTGGCCCTTATTTAAAACCCCAAAAACTAGATCAATGGGCATTAGGATTTCAATCAAAAATTAAAAATAAATTTAATTTAGAAACTGAATTGTTTTATAAAAAAATTAAAAACAGACTTGATTATATTGATGGAGCAGATTTAGTAGCTAATGAAGCGGTAGAACGTGTTTTATTATCAGGAAAGTCAAGAGCATATGGGTGGGAATTTTTATTTAAAAAAAGCCAAGGTAAACACACTTATTGGTTAGCTTATACTCTTTCCAAATCTGAGCAAAAAACTGAAGGAAGAACAAGTTTTGAAAATGGGATTAATGAAGGTGAATGGTATTATACTCCGTATGATAAAACCCACGACATTAGTTTTGTTTCAAATTATAAAATTTCAAATAAAATTACATTAAACACTAATTTCATTTTTCAAACTGGTCAACCCACTAATTACCCCGTTGGACAGTATACTTATATGGATTTAAATATCCCAAATTATGGACCTAGAAATTCTAAAAGATTACCAAATTATCATAGATTAGATGTTTCAGTAACATTAAATTCTCAAAAAATAAAAAAATACAAAAGCGAATGGGTGTTTGGTTTTTATAACATTTACAACAGAGACAATGCAAACTCTATTTTTTTTAGGGAGAATAGTGAAACTTTGAAAAATGAGGCGGTTCAACTTTCTATTTTTGGTATTGTACCAAGCATAACTTACAACTTTAAATTTTGATGAAAAAACTCATATTAATAACTTTAATAGCATTCACATCAAGTTGTGAAAAAGTAATAGAACTAGAAACAGATTTTGAGGACAAAAGACTTGTAATAGATGCTAGTATATCAAAACATAAAGATAGTATCAACGGAATAGCTGTTGTCAAGCTTAGCGAAACTTTGCCTTATTTTTCAGATAAAACTAGTAATGTAGAAAACGCACTTGTTTCTATCAAAGCAAATGAAAAGAATTTTAATTTAAATTTTGACAATGTTAAATCTTATTATTGGTCCAAAATAAATAATATTGAAAATGAAGATTATATTTTATCCATAAAGCGTGACGACAACATTTATATTTCAACTGAAAAATTAATTCAAACACCAAAAATTAGCTCTGTTAAATTTGGGAAAAGAAAGTCATTAAATGAAGATGAAGTTGAATTACTTGTAACTTTTAATGATCCGCCAGAAACAGGTAATTATTATTTATGGAAATTTGGTCCTAAAAAAAATGGAAAATTTGATTACTTGCCTGCTCTAGACAAGTATATAAACGGAAATGAATTTACTTTTTCATTTTTTATTGATAAAACTGAATATTTAAAAGATGTTGATTATATCAATATTGAAATAAATGGAATAAGTGAAGACTATTATAATTATTTAAACATACTAACTTCTCAAGCTGGAGCACAAAGCGGAAGGCCATTTTCTACGGCAAACGCAATTATTAAGGGTAATATTATAAATCAATCAAATCCTGAAAATTTTCCACTGGGATATTACATAGTTTCTGAATTTGATTACTTTAGATTATCAAAAGAAGATGCTCCTGTTGATTTTTTTGATTAAAAAATAATTTATGAGTTTTGAAAGAATAACAGAATCAAATTCAAATTATGATGATTTAGAATTAAAGTCTCCTTTAGAACTGTTAAAAATAATTAATAATGAAGACCAATCCGTTGCTTTTAGTGTTAAAAAAGAATTAAACACGATAAATAAATTAATTTTAAAAGTAATTGAACAAATTAAAAAAGGAGGTAGGCTTTTTTACATAGGATCGGGAACTAGCGGAAGATTAGGTGTAGTTGACGCATCTGAGTGTCCTCCTACCTTTGGAGTCGATAGCACTCTTGTTAATGGAATCATAGCAGGTGGTGATAAAGCAATAAGAAAAAGTATTGAAAATGCTGAAGATGAACCAATGAAAGGCTGGGAAGACTTATTAGAACACAACATAAACAAAAATGATTTTGTAATTGGAATTGCTGCATCAGGAACTACACCATATGTAATTGGTGCAGTAAGTAATTGTTTTAAAAACAACATACCCTCTGGATGTATTACGTGCAATCCAGGGAGTCCATTACATTTAGCTAGTGAATACCCAATTGTAATAAATGTTGGACCTGAAGTAGTAACTGGAAGTTCAAGAATGAAAGCTGGAACAGCCCAAAAATTAGTGTTAAATATGATTTCAACAATATCTATGATTAAGATTGGTAAAATAAAGGGAAATAAAATGGTAGACATGCAGCTTTCAAATGACAAATTAGTAAACAGAGGAAAAAATATTATTATGAATACCCTAGGTGTAAGTGAGAAAAAGGCAAATGAGCTTTTAAATATTCATAAAAGTGTTAGAAAAGCAATTAATAGTCATTCAAAATGAAAGAAAATCTATTTGGCAAAGGCTTTAAACAAATAATACTGTCCTTTTTTTTTATGTTCTTAGGCCCTACTCTCATGTTTCAGTCCCTTAAAAACGAAGAACATCCTTGGTTTTCAATTGTTTTTACTATTAGTATAATTATTTGCTTCACTGCAATTTATTATGGTTTTAAAGGATTGAAAAATATAATGAAAGCTATTTTTAAAAAAAAAGACAGTTAAGTTGTTAAGTAATTCAATGATATTATCTTTGCAGTAATATTTTTTTTTAAAATGATTCAAATAAAATTTCCCGATGGAGTTATTAGATCTTATGAATCTGGAATAACGCCTTTTCAAATTGCATCTTCAATTAGCGAAGGACTTGCTAGAAATATAATTTCTGCAAAATTCAATGGAAAAATAATTGAAACAGTTAGTCAGTTAATAGACAATGGTGATTTAACTTTTTACACATGGAATGATTCCGAAGGAAAAAAAGCCTTCTGGCACTCTTCAGCTCATTTATTAGCACAAACTTTAAAGGAATTTTATAACAACATTAAACTTACTATTGGTCCTGCAATAAATAACGGATTCTATTATGATGTAGATTTTGGAGAGCATATAATGTCAGAAAAAGATTTTTTTAAAATAGAAAAAAGAATGATTGAAATTGCTAGAGAAAAACACGAATTTAAACTCAGATCAATTTCAAAAAAATCTGCTCTAGAATATTACACAGATATTAACAATCAATACAAAGTAGAACTAATAAAAAACTTAGAAGATGGAGAAATAACATTTTGTGATCACGATAATTTTACTGATTTGTGCAAAGGGGGTCATATTCCTCACACCGGATACATAAAAGCAGTAAAACTAATGAGTGTTGCAGGTGCCTATTGGAGAGCTGATCAAAACAATAAACAACTTACTCGAGTTTATGGAATTTCTTTTCCTAAACAAAAAGAATTAACAGAGTATTTAGAACTTATTGAAGAAGCTAAAAAAAGAGATCACAGAAAACTTGGAAAAGAATTAGAATTGTTTACATTTTCAAATAAAGTTGGACAAGGTCTACCTTTATGGCTTCCTAAAGGAGCCGAGTTAAGGGAAAGATTAGAGAATTTCTTGAAAAAAGCTCAAAAAAAAGCTGGATATAAACAGGTCATATCACCACACATAGGGAATAAAGAACTTTACATGACCTCTGGTCATTATCAAAAATATGGAGAAAGTAGTTTTCAACCAATTACTACACCTGCTGATGGAGAAGAGTTTTTATTAAAACCTATGAATTGTCCACACCACTGTGAAATGTATAATGCAAAACAATGGAGTTATAAAGAACTTCCTGTTAGATATGCTGAGTTTGGAACAGTTTATAGATACGAACAAAGTGGTGAATTACATGGGTTAACAAGAGTCAGAGGTTTTACCCAAGACGATGCCCATATTTTTTGCACTCAAGATCAATTAAATTCTGAATTTAAAAATGTAATAGACTTAGTATTATATGTTTTTAAATCACTAGGGTTTGAAAATTTTACAGCTCAAGTTTCTTTAAGAGATACTGAAAATAAAGATAAATATATTGGTTCTGATGATAATTGGAAAGAAGCAGAGAATGCTATTGTAAACGCAACCAAAGAAAAAGGGCTAAATTATAAAATTGAATATGGAGAAGCTGCATTTTACGGACCAAAATTAGATTTTATGGTCAAAGATGCTTTAGGAAGAGAGTGGCAACTAGGAACAATTCAAGTAGATTATAATCTTCCTGAAAGATTTGATTTAACTTATATTGACAAAAATAATGAATCACAAAGACCGGTCATGATTCACAGAGCTCCTTTTGGAAGTTTAGAAAGATTTATAGCTATTTTAATTGAACATACAGGTGGTAATTTTCCATTATGGCTAACAGCAAATCAAGTATCTATTATTCCTGTTGGAGAAAAACACAAAATATATGGCGAAAAAGTTTTAAAATTACTAGAAAATAACGAAATTCGCGCCACTATTGATGATAGAAGTGAGACAGTAGGAAAAAAAATACGTGAATCGGAACTTAAAAAAGTTCCTTTTATGTTAATTGTTGGTGATGAAGAAGTTGAACGAGAAACATTTCCTATTAGGGCTCATGGGGGAAAAGACATAGGTAAAATGAATATTGATGATTTTATTCAATTTATAAAGAAAAAAACATCTGAAAATATAAAAGATTTTTAAATAATTTAAACTTACAGCTATAGCAATTAGAAGAAAAAGAAGCAGAAGACCTGCTAGAATAATTAAAGAGAATCCTCACAAAATAAATGGATTTATAAGAGCTAACGAAATTAGACTCGTAGGTAATAACGTAGAAGTTGGTGTATATCCGCTTCAAAAAGGGATTGAGCTAGCTAATGAATTAGAATTAGATTTAGTTGAAATCTCACCAAAGGCTTCACCCCCAGTTTGTAAAATTTTAGATTATAAAAAGTTTTTGTACGAACAAAAGAAAAGAGATAAAGTTTTAAAAGCAAAATCAACTAAAGTTATTGTAAAAGAAATAAGATTTGGTCCTCAAACCGATGAACATGATTATCAGTTTAAAAAGAAACATGGAATAAAGTTTCTAAAAGAAGGTGCTAAATTAAAAGCATATGTATTTTTTAAAGGAAGATCAATAATTTTTAAAGAACAAGGTCAGATATTGTTACTAAAACTTGCTCAAGAATTAGAAGAATATGGAAAAGTTGAGTCCTTACCTACTATGGAAGGAAAAAAAATGATTATGTTTGTTGCCCCAAAGAAATAAATAATTAAGAAGTTATGCCTAAAATGAAAACAAAATCTAGTGCTAAGAAAAGATTCAAAGTTACTGGAACAGGTAAAATTAAAAGAAAGCACGCTTTTAAAAGTCACATTTTAACAAAAAAGTCTAAAAAAAGAAAGTTGAAACTAACTCACTCTGGGCTCGTAAGTGACAGCGATAGCGATAATATTAAAAAACAATTACGTTTGAAATAAAACGGTTTATAAAAATAAGTTTAACCAGGAAAAAGGTATAAAGTTCATCATTGTGACACCTAATCCAAAAAAATAAATAAAATGCCAAGATCAGTAAATTCAGTCGCCTCAAGACAAAGAAGAAAAAAAATTCTTAAACAAGCAAAAGGTTATTTCGGTAGAAGAAAAAACGTTTGGACAGTAGCTAAAAATGCTGTTGAAAAAGGTCTTACCTATGCTTACAGAGATAGAAAAAATAAGAAAAGAACATTCAGAGCGCTATGGATCACAAGAATTAATGCAGGAGCAAGATTACATGGATTGTCTTATTCTGAATTAATGGGGAAACTAAAAGCTAATAATATTGATATTAACAGAAAAGTTCTTGCTGATTTAGCGATGAATAATCCTCAAGCTTTTACAGAAATTGTTAACAAAGTAAAATAAGGGTATTTTAAAAAGGCATATCCTCATTATCATCTCTGTAGCCACCACTTTCAAAAGCCTGATCCGGATTAACTTTTAAGCTATCCTTGTTTATTTTTGATTGATATTCAAATGGGGTTTCAAAATTATCTAAGTTTTCAAATTTTCCTAAGTTAGAAACAAACTTAAGTTTAATATTATTTAAACCTCCATTCCTATGTTTTGCGACTATAAATTCAGCTTGTCCTGCAGATGGAGTTCGTTCTTCATCGTCCCACTCATCAATTTTATAATATTCAGGTCTATAAATAAAAGATACAATATCAGCATCTTGTTCAATTGCACCAGATTCTCTTAAATCTGAAAGTATAGGTCTTTTACTTCCTCCTCTTGTTTCAACTGCTCTTGATAATTGAGATAAAGCAATTACTGGAACATCAAGTTCCTTAGCTAAAGCTTTCAAGTTTCTGGAAATGGTTGATATTTCTTGTTCACGGTTACCGTTTTTATTTGAACCTCCTGCAGTCATTAATTGAAGATAATCAATTACGATAAGTTTAATTCCGTGCTGGGAAGACAACCTTCTTGCTTTAGCTCTAAGGTCAAAAATAGACAATGAAGGTGTGTCATCAATAAACAACGGAGCATTCTCGAGTGCAGATACTTTTACGTTTAATTGCTCCCATTCAAATTTTTCTAAATTACCGGTCCTTAATTTTTCAGAAGACAATCCAGTTTCTGATGAAATAAGTCTTGTAATTAACTGTATTGAAGACATTTCAAGAGAGAAAAAAGCTATTGGAATATTTTGAGCTACAGCAATATTTCTAGCCATAGATAATGTTAAAGCAGTTTTACCCATACCAGGTCGAGCTGCAATAATAACTAAATCACTAGGTTGCCAGCCTGAAGTCAATTTGTCAAGATCAGAAAAACCTGAGGGAATTCCACTAAGACCATCTTTATTTGATATTTCTTCAATTTTTTTCTTTGCTTGTATAACCAAACTTTGAGCACTTTCAGTAGATTTTTTAATATTTCCTTGGGTAACATCATACAGTTTGGATTCTGCTTTATCTAACAAATTAAAAACATCTTTGGTTTCGTCATAAGATTCCTCAATAATTTCAGTTGAAATTCTAATTAAACTTCTTTGTATATATTTTTGTAGTATAATTCTAGCATGATATTCAATATGAGCAGATGATGAGACCTTTTGTGTAAGTTGAACTAAATAATAATCTCCTCCAGCTTTTTCTAATTTTCCGTCTGACTTGAGTTTTGTAGAAACAGTTAATAAATCTATTGGCTCAGTGTTTTCAAATAACTTTACTATACTTTGAAAGATGTATTGATGAGATTCTTTGTAAAATGCTTCTGAATGTAAAATATCTATAACTGCGTCTACACCCTTCTTGTCTATCATCATTGCCCCCAAAACAACTTCTTCTAAATCTAAAGCCTGAGGAGGAAGTTTTCCTTTTTCAAAAGGAACTACCTGAGGATTTTTAAAAGATCTATCAAATTTTGGTCTGACTTTTTCCATAGAACTAACTTAAAAAAAGTAAAATAGATTTTGCTATAAAAGGGGATTATTAAACAAACAAGAGTTTGTTAATAAATCAAAATAATTGTTAATATCTGGAAGTTCTTATTCATCAAATACACCCATCGAAGTAAACTTATCCATTCTATCATTAATTAAGTCGTCTATATTTTTTTGAGACAATAAATTAAATGAATTGATAATAGCTTTTTTAACAGATTTAAAAACCTTATCTCTATTATTATGAGCGCCTCCAAGTGGTTCAGGGATGATTTTATCAATTAACTTATTCCTTTTCATATCATTAGGAGTTAATTTTAAAGCCTCAGCAGCTTTCTCTTTATAATCCCAACTTCTCCAAAGAATAGATGAACAAGATTCAGGAGATATAACAGAATACCAAGTGTTTTCAAGCATCATTACATGATCTCCGACTGCGATTCCCAAAGCTCCACCGGAAGCACCTTCACCAATTACAATTGAAATAATTTGGGTCCTAATATTAAACATTTCAAATATATTGCGCGCTATAGCTTCACCTTGACCTCTTTCCTCTGCTTCCAGTCCTGGAAAAGCACCTGGTGTATCAATTAAAGTAACGATAGGAATATTAAACTTTTCTGCAGACTTCATAAGTCTTAAAGCTTTTCTATATCCCTCAGGATTAGCCATACCAAAATTACGGTACTGACGTGTTTTTGTATTATATCCCTTTTGCTGTCCAATAAACAGGAATGATTGATCATTAATTTTTCCGAGTCCACCAATCATAGCTTTATCATCACCAATATTCCTATCACCATGCAATTCTAAAAATGATCCATTTGTTAAAGCTTGAATATAGTCTAATGTATATGGTCTTGAGGGGTGTCTTGACAGTTGTACTCTTTGCCATGGCGAAATATTGTTATAAATATTACGTTTAGTAATATCAATTTTTTTTAATAATTTTTCACAGGTCTCTGAAACATCTATATCAGATTTATCACCAATTAATTTGCACTCCGCTAGCTGATCCTCTAATTCTTTTAAAGGAGATTCAAAATCTAAATATTCCATATTATTAAAATATTTTTCAAATATATAAATAAAAAAAAATTAAAAAATTTTATTTTTATGAAGCTTTATTATTCCATTTAAAATAACAGAAATAAAAATTATAATAAAGCCAATATAAAATTCAAAAGAAAGTTGACTATTTTCATTTAGAATAATTATTGCTAAAATAATTCCATAAACTGGTTCCATATTAATGGATATCATTAACGAATAAGGAGATAAATGTTTTAAAACTTCAACAGAAATCACAAAAGCATAGGCAGTACATACGGATCCTAATAACAATAGCCAGAACCAGTCAGAACCAGTCAGTTTAAAAAATTCAATATTAAAATCGCCAATAAAAATTAAAATCAAAGTTATTAATATAACACCGCCAAAAAGTTCATAGATAGTTATTATCAAAGAACTTGACTCTTCAATAAGTTTTCCATTAATTAATCCAAAAACAACACTTAGAAAAACTGAAATTAAGCCGTAGAATATTCCTTCAACATAATAATATTGAGATTTAAAAATTAATAAGGTTCCAATTACAACAAAAATTCCTAAAAAAATTTCATATGGGATTATTTTTCGTTTATAAAATAAAGGTTCCAAAAATGAAGTTAAAAATGCACCTAATGAAAGTACACTTAGAGTTATTGAGACATTAGAAACTTTAATAGCTTGAAAAAAAGTAATCCAATGTAAAGAAATTAATACACCACAAAAAAGCAATTTAATCAGAAGTTTGTTAGAAACTTTTATATTTATTTTAAAAATTATAGCAAAAAGTATCAAAATAAGAAAAGCAATTAACATTCTATACCATACTAAACTTAAAGAGTTTACAGAAATTAATGAGCCTAGTATAGCAGTAAACCCAAAAATGAAAACTATAAAATGAAAATGCAAAAAGCTATTGAGTTTATTTTTTTGCATTTTTTAAGAAATAAAAAGCTAATAATAAAAAAAGAAAATTTGGTATCCATGCACCTAAAAAAGGAGATAAATTTGACTTACTAACCATAACTGCAAAAAACTTATCAAAAAAGACAAATGTAAAAGCAGTAATGATTCCAAATGCTAAATTAATACCCATCCCTTCCCGTCTTTTAAATGAAGAAACAGATACAGCTAGCAGTGTTAAAACGAATGTAGAAAAAGGTATACTCCATCTTTTGTGTCTAACTAATAAATGATTATTTATTAATGGAGATCCACTTTCAATTTCTTGATTAATAAATTTATTAAGTTGAAAAAAATTTTGTGTTTCTGCCATATAATTTAGACTAGAAAGCTCATCTATTTTAAAAGAAAAAATTGTGTCTTTAATTCTTTTAGATTCAATTAACTGCTTATCATTCTTGAAAGTTCTTTTAAAATAATCATTTAATCGATATAAACTGTCTTCAGAAACCCATCTAATATTTCGGGCAGTTATTTTATAACTTAAAGAATTATCGATAAATTTTTCGTAGGAAAAATCATAAGCCATTTCTCTTGTTGGATTATAACTACTTACATAAACAAAATCGTTATCATTAACCTGTTTGTAAATCTTAGAAGTTTCTCTAGATTTTTTATTTTTTTTCAAATATTTATATTGAAACTCATTATATTTTTTATTTTTCTCCGGAACTATAAACATACCTGAAAAAAGAGCAAAGATAGCTATAATTGAAGCTGCAATCATAAATGGTTTTAAATATCTATTAAAAGAAATACCTGAACTTAGAATTGCAATAACCTCTGAATTATTAGCTATTTTTGATGTAAACCATATTACAGCTAAAAAAACAAAAATTGGATAAAGAGTGTTGCCGAAATACCAAACAAAATTTAAATAATAATCTACAATTTCATTAAACGGCACGTCAAATTCTTTTAATTTATCTATTTTTTCAGATAAATCAACTAATATTCCAATTGGAATAAATAGTAATAACATTGCGGTAAATGTTACCAAATATTGTTTAATTATATAGTTATCTAAAATTTTCAAAAATTATAATTTATTATCCATTTGTCTAACCATTAGTTTTTTCCAAGCTAAAAAAGTTCCTTTTAAAATTTGATTTCTAGCTTCTCTAACCAACCATAAATAGAATGCTAAGTTATGAATTGTTGCAATTTGTCTTCCTACTGACTCTTTTACAGTAAATAAGTGTCTTAAATATGCTTTTGAATAGTACGTGTCAACATATGAATAATTATCATTATCCAAAGGACTGAAATCATTTTCCCATTTTTTATTTTTAATATTAATTCTACCATTAGCTGTAAATAACATACCATTTCTTGCATTTCTTGTTGGCATTACGCAATCAAACATATCTACGCCAAGAGCAATATTTTCTAATAAATTAATTGGAGTACCAACTCCCATTAAATATCTAGGTTTTTCTTCTGGAAGGACATTACATACTATTTCTGTCATAGCATACATTTCTTCTGCAGGTTCTCCTACTGATAAACCTCCAATTGCGTTTCCAAAAGCATTGGTCTCAGAAATAAATTCTGCAGACTGCAATCTTAAATCTTTATATACACTACCCTGAACAATAGGAAACAAAGTTTGAGAATAACCATGAATTGGATCGGTTTTCTTAAACTCATTAATACATCTAATCAACCACCTGTGTGTCATGTGCATAGATTTTTTAGCATAATTATATTCGCACGGGTAAGGTGTGCATTCATCGAAAGCCATTATTATATCAGCTCCAATTGATTTCTGAATATTAATTGCTCTTTCTGGTGTAAAAAAATGATAAGAGCCATCTATATGAGATTTAAACTTAACACCTTCTTCTTTAATTTTTCTATTTGCAGATAAAGAATAAACTTGATAACCTCCACTATCAGTAAGAATTGGAGAATCCCAGTTCATAAACTTATGAATTCCTCCAGCTTCAGAAATAATTTCAGGACCTGGTCTCAAATACAAATGATAATTATTTGCTAGAATTATATCAGGATTAATTTCTTTTTTTAAAACTAGCTGATCAACACCCTTAACTGTTGCAGCGGTTCCGACTGGCATAAAAATTGGAGTTTGAATAACACCATGATCAGTTTCAATAGTACATGCTCTCGCTTTCGATGCAGTGTCTTTGTATTCTAATTTAAATTTCATAAAATAAAAGTTCAAAGATAATCATCTATAGTTATTAATAATATCTATTTAAAATTGTTAATTAATTATGTATTTAATTATCAAATTTAGTTTGCAATAGGGTTCGATATAATTAAATTTATTGTAGTAAAATTATCCATATGCAAAACAATTTAAATGAGTTAACTACTCAAGTGAGAAGAGATATTCTTAGAATGGTTCATAAAGTTAATTCTGGGCATCCTGGAGGGTCATTAGGATGTGCTGAATTTTTAGTTGTATTATATAATGAAATTATGAACAGAAAAGAGGGGTTCGATATGAATGGCCATGATGAAGATATTTTTTTCTTATCTAATGGTCACATTTCACCTGTTTTTTACAGTGTTTTAGCTAGAACTGGGTATTTTCCAATTAACGAATTAAATACATTTAGATTATTAGATTCTAGATTACAAGGTCACCCAACAACACACGAAGGTCTTCCTGGTATTAGAATTGCCTCTGGGTCCCTTGGCCAAGGTTTATCTGTTGCTATTGGAGCTGCAGAAGCGAAGAAGCTAAACAACGATTCAAATTTAGTTTATGTACTTCTAGGGGATGGAGAATTGCAGGAGGGTCAAAACTGGGAAGCTATTATGTATGCTTCTGCAAAGAAAATTGATAATCTGATTGCTACAGTTGATTTAAACGGAAAACAAATTGATGGTGCAACAGACGATGTTCTTCCAATGGGAAGTATAAAAGAAAAATTTGAAGCTTTTGGATGGGATGTGCTAGAGATTAAAAACGGTAATAATATTGAAGATATTTCAAAAGGATTGTTAACTGCAAAATCACTTTGCAGAAATAAAAAACCTATTTGTATATTACTTAATACTATGATGGGTAATGGTGTTGATTTCATGATGCATACCCATGCATGGCATGGAAAAGCACCAAACGATGAACAATTGATTTCAGCTTTGTCTCAAAACAAAGAAACTCTTGGAGATTATTAATAAAATCACTTAACTAAACAATGAAAGAATATACATATACAGAAAAAAAAGATACAAGAAGTGGTTTTGGAGCCGGCTTAGCTGAACTTGGTAGAAAAAATCCCAATGTTGTAGCGCTTTGTGCAGATCTTATTGGATCATTAAAAATGAATAAATTTATTGAAGAAAATCCTAATAGATTTTTTCAAGTTGGTATTGCTGAAGCAAATATGATGGGAATAGCAGCAGGATTAACTATTGGAGGCAAAATTCCATTTACTGGGACTTTTGCTAATTTCTCTACTGGAAGAGTTTATGACCAGATAAGACAATCAATCGCATACTCTGGAAAAAATGTAAAAATTTGTGCTTCTCACGCTGGTGTAACACTTGGTGAAGATGGTGCAACACATCAAATACTTGAAGATATTGGCCTTATGAAAATGCTTCCAGGTATGGTAGTAATTAATCCATGTGATTATAATCAAACAAAAGCTGCTACAATTGCTATTGCAGATTACGTTGGCCCAGTCTATCTAAGATTTGGTAGGCCAGCAGTCCCTGTTTTTACACCTGAAAAGCAAGTTTTTGAAATTGGGAAAGCAATAAAGTTAGTTGAGGGTAATGATGTTACGATTTTTGCAACAGGACATTTAGTTTGGGAAGCTTTAGAGGCTTCAAAGGTTTTGAATAAACAAGGTATTTCAGCTGAGGTTATAAACATACATACAATTAAACCTTTAGACGAAAAAGCTATTATAAATTCTGTTTCAAAAACCGGGTGTGTAGTAACTGCTGAAGAGCACAATTTTTTAGGTGGTCTTGGAGAAAGTGTAGCTAGAGTTTTAGTCAAAAACATACCAGTTCCTCAAGAATTTGTAGCAACAAACGATACATTTGGCGAATCCGGAACACCGTCCCAACTAATGGACAAGTACGGAATTAATTATAAATCTATAATAGATTTAAGTATAAAAGTAATTAAAAGAAAAAAGCTTGAAAAAAATTAATTTATTATTCTTAATTATTTCTCTTAATGCATTTTCACAATTTGAATATGGTGTGAAAGGCGGGATAAGTTTTAATAGCAATTTAAATATAAATTCTAAAATTGAATCGATTGATAATAGTATAAATATTTTTGAATCAAGAAACGGACAACATATTGGAGTTTTTCTCAAACTATCAATTACCGATTTTTTTATAAGACCTGAATTTATTTATTCTAAAATAAAAAACAGCTATGATATCCCATATGTATTAGTTCAAACGCAAAATGTTGTTACGGATTTTGATCAGTATAAAATTGATATACCAGTTATGTTAGGTTATAAAGTTTTTGGATTTGTAAATATATTTGCTGGTCCAAGATTTGAGTTTATCAAAAATGTGAGTTATGACAATATTGATGTTGATGATTTAAAAAATCAATATAGATTAGGGCTTCAGTACGGATTAGGTTTGAAATTTGGAAAATTTGAAATTGACCTAAGAGCTGAAAGAGGATTTTCTGAAAATGAAATTAATTTTATGAAAAATCAAGCAGATATTAAAAATCAATATATAACATCACAAGGACGCTTATATCTTTTAGGAGTTTCTTATTATTTATAAATACTAATTTTCATCATTATCTAAATAATCAGGAATACCATCTCCATCAATATCATCAGGAATACCATCTCCGTCCTCGTCATATTCATTTTCGGTTAGAACACCATCTCCATCATCATCTCTATCTCTGTAATTCGGTATATTATCTGAGTCCGTGTCATCATTACTGAAAATATGATCACCATTTAAATCCTCATCAATAGAGTTTATTCCATCAGCATCATGATCAGCGGTATTCATAGTATGCATGTTAACTTGAAAAATTAGTGGTGAGTAAGCTGGTATTGTAGCAGTATTATTTTCATAATAACCTAAAAAAGAAGGCATTATAACAAACCCTACTCCGAAATTATTAAATTCATAAGTACCGTTTGGATTTGTAGAAATATCACCTCTTTTCAATAATGCATTAAATTCTTTAAAACCTCTAACAACAGTGGTATTATCAAGCCAAACTGGATTCTTTCTTGAATCAAAAACATTGTTACCCAGGGTTAGTCCTTTATATGAAACAAAAACTGAATCGGCAACAGTAGGGCTTTGTCCACTTCCTTCACGATTAATAATATAATACAAATTATGAGGAACAACTTCGTCATTTTCATCAAGAATATCTACACTTAAAGTAGTTACTTGATCAAACAAGGAAATTTTATCACTATTATCGCCTGAAATTGTATCAATAATCAGTTCAATAGTATTGTTTGAAGAAAGATTAGTGAAATCTTCGTAATTGTAAAAATGTGTTTGCATATATTCAATTATGGAATCGTTTTCAATTACATACTGAGTCGAAATTGGTTCCATAGGGACAGAATCGATTTCTTCGTCGTCTGTTCCACCACAAGAATTAAATAAAATAACAATCGATAAAAAAAATATAATATTTCTGAACAATTTTTTCATTTAAAATAAATATGTCGCAAGATACAATTTTCTTATATTTCTGATATAAATTATAAATTTAATTTATTTATGAGAATTGATCTATTTCTTTGGTATACAAGAATTTTTAAATCAAGAACTATCGCAAGTAATTCATGTAAAAAAGGTCATATTAAAATTGATGGTAAATCTGTTAAACCATCATTTGATGTTTTTAACGGATCATCATTCAGTGTGAAAAAAAAACAAATATTATATAATTTCTATATAAAAGATTTACCCTCATCTAGAGTTGGTGCTAAAATTGTGGACCTCTATTTGAAAGATTTGACTCCACAGTCTGAGAATGAAAAAAAAGAAATACTATTGAAAACTAAAAATAATTTTAAATTCAAAGGGAAACCGAGTAAAAAAGAAAGAAGAGATATCAATGAATTTCTAAATGAATAATTATATTTAATAAAATTTAAACTTGAAAAATAAAATATTAAATACTAACCAAATTAAAAAAATTGTAAAAAGAATAGCCTATCAGATTCATGAAAACAATTTAGAATTTCCAGAAATAATATTAATAGGAGTTCATGAAAACGGCTATATATTAGCTAAAAAAATTAATAAAGAATTAAAACAAATTTCCAATTCAAGTATTGAACTGGTTTCTATCAAAATAAATAAAAAAAATCCTTTAGAAGAAATTGAATTAGATTGTAAAAAAGAATATTTTAAAAACAAGGCAATTGTTCTTGTAGACGATGTTCTTCATACGGGTAAAACCCTTATCTACTGTGTAAAGCATTTACTTGAAATAACACCTAAAAATTTCAATACAGTAGTTCTTATTGATAGGAATCATAAAAAATTTCCTGTTAAAGTTGATTTTAAAGGTATTTCATTATCAACATTTATAAGCGATCATGTTGAGGTTATTTTTGAAAATAATAATAGCTATGCTTTTATAAAATAAGCTTGTTAACTATTTTTCTACATACAGAATCTATCCCGTTATCATTATCATCAATTACATGATGAGCTTGATTATAAAATATCATTCTTTCAAATAAATGTTTAGAAATAAATTTTTTTAATTCAGAAACTGAGGATATTGATTTTATAATTGGTCTTTTAGATTTTTCTTTATATAATCTAGAAGAAAGAACCTCTGTACTAGTTTTAATAAAAAATACATTTTTGGAATATTTTAATACAAGATCCATATTATTATGATAACAAGGAGTTCCTCCACCTAAAGAAATAATACTTTTTGTTTTTTTATTTAATAATATTTCAAGAAATCTATTTTCAATTTTTCTAAATTCAATCTGACCTTTAGTATCAAAAATTTGAGAAATTGACATATTTAATTTGTTTTCAATAAATTGATCAAGATCAATTGATGGGAGATTAAGAATTGTTTCTAATTTACTAGAAACAGTTGTTTTACCACAACCCATGTAACCAAGAACAACTATATGTGAATTAATCATCAATGTGAATATATTAATTAAAGAATTATGATAGACAAATTTATAAGAAAATCTCTTTGATTAATAAATTTATTGAAGCTATATTTGCATCCTCTAAAATAATTTTAGACTTGGTAGCTCAGCTGGTAGAGCATCTCCCTTTTAAGGAGAGGGTCCTGGGTTCGAACCCCAGCCAAGTCACATTTTAGACCTGGTAGCTCAGTTGGTAGAGCATCTCCCTTTTAAGGAGAGGGTCCTGGGTTCGAGCCCCAGCCAGGTCACTACTCCATTTAGCGCACGTGGCGGAATTGGTAGACGCGCTAGGTTGAGGGCCTAGTGGGATTAAGTTCTCGTGGAGGTTCAAGTCCTCTCGTGCGCACTAATATTTTAAAATGGGTAAAAAAATTTCTATAATTGGTTCAGGATTTTCATCTTTAGCTTCCGCGTGCTATTTAGCTAAAAACGGATATGAAGTTACAGTGTACGAAAAGAACAGTTCACTCGGTGGAAGAGCTAGACAATTTTCAAAAAAAGGATTTACTTTTGATATGGGACCAAGCTGGTATTGGATGCCTGATGTTTTTGATAAATTTTTTAATGATTTTGGAAAAGAAACTAAAGACTTCTATAAGCTTAAAAAACTAAACCCTGCATATAAAGTTTACTTTGGAGAAAATGATAGCATTTCCATCGAGGATTCATTAGAAAAGATTAAAAAAGTTTTTGAGTATGAGGAAAAAGGGAGTGCCAAAAAACTTGAGGAATTTATCTCAAATGCTAAAGAAAATTATTCAATAGCTGTAACTGATCTTTTATACAAAATGCCAGGATTAAGCCCCCTTGAGTTAATAACAAAAAAAACAGTATTAAAAGCAGGTTCATTTCTAAGTAATATAAGAAAAGAGGTAAGAAAAAGATTTAAAAACAAAAAGTTAAGATCTATTTTAGAATTTCCAGTACTATTTTTAGGAGCTAAAGCATCAAATACTCCAGCTTTTTATAATTTCATGAATTATGCTGATTTTGGTTTAGGAACTTGGCAACCTGAAAATGGTTTTTATGATGTTGTTCAAGCTATGGTTGATCTTGGAAAATCTTTTGGTGTTAAATATTTGACTGATCACGAAATTAGCTCTATAAATATTAAAAATTCAAAAGTAGAATCCTTAACAATTAATAACTCTGAATTTGAAAGTGACATAGTACTTTCAGGAGCTGATTACGCACATACCGAAACATTACTTAGTTCTAATTACAGACAATATTCAAATAAGTATTGGTCAAAAAAAACTTGGGCACCTTCATCTCTTTTATTCTATGTTGGGTTTGATAAAAAAATATCTGATGTAGCCCATCACAACTTATTTTTTGATACAAACTTTGATGATCATGCTGTTGACATTTACGACAAACCAAAATGGCCTAAAGATCCTCTTTTTTACGCAAACTTCACATCAAAAACTAATTCCAAAACAGCACCAAAAGGTTGTGAAAATGGTTTCTTTTTAATTCCACTTGCAACAAATTTAGAGGATAATGATGAGTTTAGAGAAAAATATTTTAATATAATAATAACCAGACTCGAAAAGTTAACGAATCAGAAGCTTAAAAATAATATAATATTTAAAGAAAGTTTTTGTGTTAATGATTTTATTAAAGATTACAACTCATATGGCGGGAATGCGTATGGTTTAGCTAACACATTATTTCAAACTGCATTTTTAAGACCAAAAATAAAAAGCAATAAACTTAAAAATTTGTATTTTAGTGGTCAACTGACAGTTCCAGGCCCTGGTGTTCCACCTGCAATAGTTTCAGGAAAATTAGTTAGTGATTTAATTTTAAAAGATGAAAAAGTTATTTGATCAAGTTTCTGAAAACTGCTCAAAAGTTGTTACTGAGTCCTACAGCACTTCTTTTACGTTAGCCACTAAAATGCTGGATAGTTCTATAAGACAAGACATTTATAATATATATGGTTTTGTAAGATTTGCTGATGAGATTGTCGATAGTTTCCATGATTTTGACAAACAGGATCTTTTAAATTTATTTGAGTTAGATCTTAAGAAATCTATAAAAGATAAAATAAGTCTTAATCCAATTCTTAATTCTTTTCAAAAAACTTTAAATAAATATGAAATTGATTATGAATTAGTTAATAGCTTTTTAAAAAGTATGAAGTGGGATTTAAATAAAAAACAATATTTAAATAAAGAGGAATTTGACGAATATGTTTATGGCTCTGCAGATGTTGTTGGACTAATGTGTCTGAAAGTTTTTGTTAAAGGAAATCAAAAACAGTACAATGACTTAAAACCTTATGCAATGTCTTTAGGTTCTGCTTTTCAAAAGGTTAATTTTTTAAGAGACTTAAAAGCTGATCATGACGGATTAAATAGGAGTTATTTCCCAAATTTAAATATTGAAGAGTTTGATGAAGAATCAAAAAAAATAATTTTAAATGAGATTGATAAAGATTTTTCTCATGCTTTAAAAGGTATTTTCTTACTACCATCTTCAGCTAGATTTGGAGTCTACACCGCATATAAGTATTATCTTAAACTTTTAAATAAGCTTAAAAATACTAATCCATTGAAAATTAAAACTACAAGAATAAGAGTGCCTAACTATCAAAAAATTAATGTATTAGCCAGGTCTTACATTCGTTACAGACTAAATATTTTATAAATGAATATAGCTATTTGGATTTTTACTGTGATTGCAACATTCTGTTTTATGGAATTTATAGCATGGTTCTCACACAAATATATAATGCACGGTTTCATGTGGTTTCTACATAAAGATCACCACAAAAAAGATCACAAATCTTGGTTTGAAAGAAACGATATGTTTTTTTTACAATATGCTGCTATTAGCATGTTTTTTACTGTATTGTGGGGAGAATACAATTTTTGGTTAGGATTGCCAATAGCAATTGGAATATTCGTTTATGGATTAGCATACTTTATAGTTCATGATGTTTTTATACATCAAAGATTTAAAATATTAAGAAATATTGATAATAAATATGCTCGAGGACTTAGAAGAGCTCACAAGATTCATCACAAACATTTAGGGAAAAAAGATGGAGAATGCTTTGGAATGTTAGTTGTTCCAAAAAAATATTTTAAATAAGTGACATTTCAATAGCAGCAATAGCAGCTTCAGTTCCTTTGTTACCGTACTTACCTCCGCTCCTATCAATAGATTGTTGAATGTTATCGTCAGTTAAAACACAAAAGATAACTGGTGATTTACCGGACAAGTTTAAATTCATTATACCTGTAGATGTAGAACTACAAATAAAATCAAAATGTTTTGTTTCTCCTTTAACAACACTTCCAATAGCAATAATTGCATCAAAATCTTTGTTTTGCATTACTTTACATCCGTAAACTAGTTCAAAACTACCTGGCACATATATAACTTCGATATCATACTTATTTACTTCTTTTTTAGAAAGCAAGTCTAAACAACCCTCAAGTAATTTATTAGTAATTTGCTTATTCCATTTTGAAACAACAATACCAAATTTTAAATTTTTTGCAGACGGTACTTCATTTAAATCTAAAGAACTGAGATTGCTATTAGATGATGACATTATTTGTTATTTCGATGAATTTTTTTCAATTTGAATATCTATATAAAAAGACTCTGGTGATTTAGGAAAATTCTTTAAAATAGATTTATAATATTTTTTAGCTAACGAATTTTGTTTTAACAATGATGCAGTATTAGCTGCCTTTAATAAAAATTTTGGAGCAGTAAAATTATTATCCGAAACATTAAATGCAAGTTCATAGTAACTCAGGGCATCATCTAACTGGTCTAATTCAGCAAAAGAATCACCAATCCCTCCATATGCTAATGCTGTCAAAACATCATCTTCACTATCAAAATATTTTAAATATTTAATCGCATTTTCAAAATCGTTTAAATTATAATAAGCCATTCCAGCACTGTAATAAGAAAGTTGTGATGCATTAGTTCCGGAATAATTTTCAATAATATCTAAAAAACCATATTTACCATCTCCTCCATTTAGTGACAATAAAAATAAAGAATCGCTGTTTTGATTATCATTAAGAGCTTGGCTAAAATAATTTTGAGCAGTAAATAATTCATTATTAGCCTCCTCTGAATTTGGTTCTAAAACTAAACTAGAATAACCTAAAAACCCTAAAACCATAATTACAATCGTAATTACACCTCCTACAATATAGTTTTGATATTTAGCCACAATCTTTTCAGTGGAAGATGCACTTTGGTCTAATGTATCAAATACTTCAGCTGTTGTACTTTGATTAGTGACAGTATTGCTTGCTTTTCGTTTTAAACCCTTTTTCTTATACGTTGCCATAATGATTTTTAATAATGGGTAAAAATAAAATTTTATTCCAATGAATTAGAGATAAAAACTAATTATTTTACATAATTTGCATTGTTTTCTTAAATTTTTATAAAATAACTAATGAATTCTCTGTATCTAGATAAAATAAGCGTTGTAAACTATAAGAATATTATAGCTGGCGAATATGATCTTGACAGAAAAATCAACTGTTTTGTTGGAGATAATGGAATTGGAAAAACTAATATATTGGATTCGATTTATCACCTTTCCACAGGAAAAAGCTATTTTAATTCTATTAGTTCACAAACCATTAATCACGATCAAGATTTTATGTTTATTGATGGAAGTTTTATAAAAAATGATCAACAAGAAAATATAATTTGTAGTTTAAAAAGAGGTAAAAAGAAAACATTAAAAAGAAATGAAAAAGTTTATAAAAAACTTTCTGAACATGTAGGCTTAATTCCATTGGTAATGATTTCTCCCTCTGACAGAGATTTAATTCAAGAAGGTAGTTCATTAAGAAGAAAATTCATTGATAGTATTATTTCACAAAACAATAAAGTGTATTTAAATCATATTATCAATTATCATAAAGTATTGAATCAAAGAAATGCTTTATTAAAATATTTTAACAGAACAAATTCTTTTGATAAGGTAAACATTAGTATTTATAATGATCAATTATTTGAATTAAGTATACCTATTTACGAAACAAGAAAAACATTTTTTAAAAACTTTTCTCCAGTATTTTTTAAGCATTATAATTCCATTAGTCAAAACAAAGAAGAAATAAACATATCATTTCAAAGTCAATTAGAATTTGAATCTTTAGAATCATTATTAGAAAATAGTATTAAAAAGGACAGAATTCTTCAATACACAAGTTGTGGTATTCATAAAGATGATTTAGTAATGGAGATTAATGGTTATCCAATAAAGAAATATGGCAGTCAAGGTCAACAAAAATCATTTTTAATAGCTTTAAAATTAGCCCAATTTGATTATTTAAAATCAGAATGTAATTCATCACCAATTTTATTACTTGATGATATTTTTGATAAACTTGATAATGGAAGAGTTAAACAACTAATTCAATTAGTTAATAATAATTTATTTGGTCAAATTTTTATTTCTGATACAGATTTTGACAGAACCCATAAAATTATTCAAGAAATAGATTCAACCCACAAAATATTTAAATTATGAAAAGAAATTTTGAATCAAAAAGTATAAAAAATATTCTTGGAAAATTAATCGATAACTCTTCAAATTTAAATTCCGGACTTAATAATATAAAAGTTCAAAAATTATGGAAAGAAGTTATGGGCTCCAATGTTAATTCTTACACAAATGAAGTAATATTAAAAAACAAAACATTGTACGTAAACCTGAACTCTTCAGTTTTAAGACAAGAACTTAGTTATGGAAAACAAAAAATAGTTGACTTACTAAACAAAGAGCTTGGTAAGAAAATTATTCAGAAAATCGTATTAAGATAGAATCTCTTCTTTTGAAAAATGAAAGGAACCTTCAATTTCAGCATTTTCGTCACTATCAGATCCATGAACTGCGTTTTCACCCATGGATGTTGCAAATAAATTTCTGATAGTTCCTTCAGCAGCTTCAGATGGATTTGTGGATCCAATTAACTTTCTAAACTCATTAACAGCATTATCTTTTTCTAAGATTGCAGCTACAATTGGTCCTCTACTCATAAATGAAACTAATTCACCAAAAAATGGACGCTCATTATGAACTTCATAAAATTTTTCTGCATTTACTTTACTTAAACTAGTTAGTTTCATTGCAATGATTTTAAAGCCAGCACCATTAATTTTTTCTAAAATTGCACCTATATGGCCATTTTCAACAGCATCCGGTTTAATCATTGTAAAAGTTCTATTACTCATTTTTATAATTTTCTGCAAACCTAAGAAAAAAATGAATTCAATTGTAATGAACATAATTTGTATTTTTATAAAGTGATAAACGTAACTATTATTGGAACTGGAAATGTAGCATTTCATTTAAGTGAAGTCTTTTTAAAAAACCAAAAAATTAATTTGGTTGAAATATGCGGAAGAAAAAAGAATTTACCATCTGAATTTAATGATTTTATTGATTATTCTAACAGTATTTTTAAACTAAAAAAATCAGATTTTTACATAATCTCTGTTTCTGATGAACAAATTGAAAATATTTCAAAAAATTTAAATGTTGGCGATAGTAGTATAGTCTTGCATTGTTCTGGATCCACATCTATTAATGAATTATCAAATCACTGTTCACATGGTGTATTTTATCCTTTACAAACCTTCAGTATAAAAAAAAGTATAAATTTTAGTAATATTCCTATAATCATTGAAGGAAATTCTTATAAGAATTTAAATAAAATAAAAGATTTAGCATTAATGCTTTCTAAAAAGGTATTAGAAGCTTCTAGTAAACAAAGGTTAGCGATTCATGTTTCTGCTGTATTTACAAACAATTTTACAAATTACATGAGAATTGTTGCAGATGAAATATTAAAATCAAATAAAATTGATGCTAAAATTTTAAATCCATTAACTTTTGAAACATCTGATAAATTAAAACATCTATCATCAAAAGATGCTCAAACTGGACCTGCATTAAGAAATGATTTAAAAACAATAAAAAAACACTTAAATTTATTAAAAGGAACAGATTATGAAAAAGTGTACAAAACTATTTCATCTGAAATTACAAAACTAAACAATGAACTATAAAGAAAAACTTAATAAAATTGAAACATTTGTTTTTGACATTGATGGTGTGTTTACAGATGGAAAAATTATAGTAGATAGCCAAGGAAAAGAATCTAGGTCATTTAATACCAAAGATGGGATTGCTGTAAAGTTAGCAAACGATCTAGGATATAATATAGCTATAATTACAGGTGCTAATAATGAAGGTATAAAAATTAGATTGAACAGACTAGGTATTAAAAATGTTTTTCTAAACTCAAATGACAAAGTGAAAGATCTCTTAAATTACTCAGAAACCAACAACATTAATCTTGGAAAAACTGTTTATATGGGAGATGATCTTCCTGACACATTCCCAATGAAATTAGTTTATTTAAAAACATGTCCACATGATGCTGTTCCTGAAGTTAGAAAAATATCTGACTATATATCCAATAAAAAAGGTGGAGAAGGATGTGTAAGAGATATTATTGAACAAACACTTAAAGTTCAAGGAAATTGGGATTTAAGCAAAAAAAATCAAAACATTTAATTGATGTTTTTTGAAAAATTAAAAAACTATAACGTTTTATTAGCTTCAAATTCGAAAAGGAGACAAGAACTTCTCAATCAACTTGGTGTTGAATTTAAAATCATTCATCAAGAAATAGATGAATCTTTTTCAAACGTGTTAAAAAGTAGTATGATTACAGATTATTTAGCAAAAAAAAAATCATCAATATTAGTTGAAAACTTAAAAAAAAATGATTTACTTATAACCTCTGACACTATAGTTTGGCACAAAAATATTGCTCTTGGTAAACCCAAAAACAGAACTGAAGCATTTAAAATGATTAAATCACTAGAAAATTCTTCTCACGAAGTAATTACTTCTATTTGTATATCAACTGTAAATTTTCAAGTAATTGTTAATGAAAAAACTTTAGTTTTTTTTGATAGTATTGATGAAAATGACTTGTTATATTACACAAAAACATCTGATGTTTTAGATCGTGCAGGTAGCTACGGAATACAAGACTATATTGGACATGTTGGTATAAAAAAAATTGAAGGCTCTTATAGTAACGTTTTAGGCTTTCCAACAAATCTATTTGTAAAAACAATTAATTCTTTGAAACTATGAAATGGATTAAAGCTTACAATCTAATTTTAGTAATAAATTGTATTTATATAATATTTTTTATAATTCTAACCTATAATTATACTTTATAAATGTCTACTATTGATTGGACTATTCTCATATGCACAATTTCTTTTATAGTTTTTTATGGTATTTATAAAACCAGAAAATTTAATACTATAAAAGATCATCTAAAAGGGGGTGGATCAGCTAATTGGTTGACTGTAGGCCTGTCGGTGATGGCTACTCAAGCAAGTGCCATAACATTCCTATCGACGCCAGGACAAGCTTATGACGAAGGTATGGGGTTTGTGCAGTTTTATTTTGGATTACCGCTAGCCATAATTGTAATTTGCATGGTATTTATTCCTATATATCATAAACTTAAAGTATATACAGCTTATGAATATTTAGAACAACGGTTCGATAGAAAAACTAGAACACTTGCCGCAGTTTTATTTTTAGTTCAAAGAGGATTAGCTGCTGGAATTACAATTTTTGCTCCTGCTATTATTTTATCAACTATTTTGGGATGGGATTTAAAACTATTAAACCTTTCAATAGGTTTTTTAGTGATAATTTACACAGTAAGTGGAGGAACTAAAGCAGTAAGTATTACACAAAAACAACAAATGTTTGTAATCATGAGTGGAATGATTGTAGCCTTTATAATAATACTGGATTCTCTTCCTGCAAATATCAACTTTAGTGAAGCTATAAAAATGGCTGGAATTGGAGGAAAAATGGAAATTGTAAATTTTTCTTTTGATTTAGAAAAAAAATATACTTTTTGGAGTGGTATAACAGGTGGCTTTTTCTTGGCTCTATCATATTTTGGAACTGACCAAAGTCAAGTTCAAAGATATCTTTCTGGAAAGTCTGTAAAAGAGAGTCAATTAGGTCTTATGTTTAATGCCGTATTAAAAATTCCAATGCAATTCTTTATATTACTTACAGGAGTAATGGTATTTGTATTTTTTGAATTCAATAGTACTCCGGTCAACTTCAATCCGCAAGTAACTAATTATTTAGAGCAGATTCAAAATGAAGATTATTTAATTGAAAAAGAAAAATTCATCTCTATTAGAGATAAAAAAAGAAACCTACAAAAAAAATATATTGAGAATATTGGATTTGAAACTGAAAAAAAATTAGAAAAAGAAATTATACAACTCCACAAAAAAGAAAAAAAAATTAGACAAAACGTAAAAGAAATTACTAATGAAATAGCACCTTCATCAATTGAATCTAATGATTTGGATTATATTTTCATTTTTTTTATACTCAATTACCTCCCAAAAGGAGTTATAGGCCTATTACTTGCCGTGATACTAAGTGCAGCTATGTCATCAACAGCATCAGAACTAAATGCGTTGTCAACAACAACTGTTGTTGATTTGTATAAAAGAAATCACATTGAAAAAAAATCTGAAAATCATTATCTAAAAGCATCTAAATGGTTTACTGTTATGTGGGGAATAATTGCAATTATTTTTGCAAGTTTTGGATCCCTTTTTGAAAATTTAATTGAGCTTGTAAATTTAATTGGTTCAATTTTTTACGGAACCATTTTAGGTATTTTCATGGTT
>CABXBY010000015.1 GCA_902510655.1 uncultured Bacteroidota bacterium
CAAAAATTAAAATCAAAAAATGGTCAAAGAGTGGCTTCGTTCAGACTTCCTAGTGAAGCTGAATGGGAATATGCTGCTAGAGGAGGTATTGAATCTGGAACTTATCCTTGGGGAGGCCCTTACACTACTGATGCTGAAGGTTGTTTTTTAGCTAATTTCAAACCCAACAGAGGCGATTATGCAGCTGACAATGCTTTGTACACAGTTGAAGCAAAATCTTATTGGCCAAATGATTTTGGTCTTTATAATATGGCTGGAAACGTCTCTGAGTGGACGGAATCATCCTATGACAAAGGCTCGTATACTTTTGATTCAGGTTTAAATCCTAATATTTCTGATTCTACTAATTTAAGAAAAGTTACTAGGGGTGGCTCTTGGAAAGATGTTTCTTATTTTTTAAGAGTAAGCTCCAGAGATTATGAATATAAAGACCAAAAGAGATCCTACATTGGTTTTAGAACAGTTCAAGACTACTTGGGTGAAGATATAGGAATTGATAAAAATCAAAATAAAATATTTTAAACCATCACTGTTAATGATGGTCTAATTATTGCAATACAATTGTAAAACAAAAATTATGGCAAACAAAAGAAAAAAGTTTTTACCAGAAAATGTTATAGAACTATTATTTGGTGTAGGTGCGTCTATTGTAATTATAGGTGCTTTATTGAAAATAACGCATAGTGATTTTATTTTCACAGGTAACGATTGGTTAACTGTTGGACTTGTAGTTGAAGCTATAATTTTTTCTATCTCAGGTATTCAAGGATATATGACAGGAGATTCTTCTGTTGAAGATGCAGGCCTTCAAACAATAGAGGCAGAAACTCAATCCTTACAACAAGCAGTTGATCAAACCGTTAGTGGATTAAGTTCTTTAAATAAAAATTTAAGTGCCGCAACAGCTGCAACGGAATCTTTCAATGTTCCAAAAGACATTAATGAAAATTTAAATAGTTATAATGATAACCTTTCTTCTGCAGCTTCTAAACTTATTAGTATAAATGAGTTATATGATTCATTAAATAAATCATTAAGTGAGGTAAATTCTTCAACATCTTCAATGAATATTCCTGAAGGTTTAGGTGAGGAATTAAATAAAATGAAGGCTACTATTAACGAGCTTAATGCTAAGTATTCTTCAATGCTTGAAGGTATGAATAAATAATATATGGCTGGAAAAACATCTACTAGACAGAAAATGATAAACCTTTTATACCTAGTGTTTATTGCTATGCTAGCTTTAAATATTAGTAAAGAGGTTTTAGCAACCCTAGGTATTTTAAATGATGATTTAGAGTCTTCTATTGTTGAATTAGAGTCATCTTCAGAATTAAATTACAATCAAATAAGCTCAAATTCAGATAATTTAGATTATAAAATTGCAGCAGAGATGGTTGGAGAAATGAAAAATGTTTCTGATGATTTTTACAACTTTATTCAAAATATAAAAGATTCTTTAATAAGTTCTGGTGAAAATAATTATTTAAAAGAGGTTAGTGTAAAGTCAAACAGAGATTCGATAATTGTAATGACTGATTATCAAATAATGGATAAATCTCAAACTCTTGATGATTATTTTTTTAATGGTGACTTATACACTGATAAAGGAGATTTATTTTTGGACAAGTTTGTCAATTTTCCTTTTTCAATTAATGAAACTTTAGATCAAATAGTTGATAAAGAACAAAATTCAGAGAAAGAAACCAAAATAGATTTTGATTTTGGCTCGATTAAGGATGATTTATCAAATAGATTCAAATATTCTGAAAAAATTGTAACTAGTGAAGGAACAGAATCACCTTTTTTAAATTATAGTTTTCAAGGCTTTCCAATGATAGCCTCAATTTCAAAATTAACTAAGATTCAGTCAGACATTAGATATATTGAAAATAAAGTATTAACTCAAATACTAAACGCTGTACAAAATAAAGGTCTTAATTTTAATACCTTTCAAACTCTTTTAGAAACCACCAAACCTGTTTACTACACAACTGATGTTATTGATGCTGCTGTTGTAATGGGTAAAAAAGACGAAAGCTTCAAGCCAGACGAAGTAGATTTATCTATTAATGGAAAATCTCTACGTTCTAGTGAGTATAAGATTGAAAGTGGAAAGGTCGTTTTAAATAAAAAGCTGTCTTCACCAGGAACTTACGAGTTAACTGGAACTATCACTAAAAGAAACGCTGACAGTCAAGAACTAGTTTCTATCCCTGTAAACCAAAGTATAGTCGTTATTAAAGAACCTAACTCAGCAGTAGTTTCTGCTGATAATATGAAAGTTTTTTATAGAGGACTAAGGAATCCTTCTTCAATATCTATTCCAGGTGTTGCAGAAAGTTCTATAAGACCATCTAGTAATAATGGTGAATTTATAAGACTTAAAAGTGGAGGATGGGGTGCTGTTCCAACTAGTGACTTTTCTAAAAAATCTATGAAAGTTTCAGTTTCAGGTGTGTTAAATGGAAAAAGAAAACAATTTGACGGTGGAGAGTTTAGAATTTTAGAGCCACCACCAGGTGTTGGTTCTGTTAAGGTAAATGACAATTATTATAAGCCTACTCAAAATATTCCTAAAAGATACTTATCCAATGGAATGATCACAGGCAATAAGCCTAAAGACTTTTTATACGACTTTATTATAGAAGTTACTTCTTTTGATATTAAAGTTGGTAACTCTCCATCAAAGTCTGTAAAAGGTAATACTGCCAGAAATAATTCTAAAGCTGTTGCGGATATAAATAGTCAGGGTAGAGGGACAGTAGTTAGAATATCTAATATTAAAGCCAGCGCTAAGGATGGTGATTTTATAAATCCTAACTATATTGTAAACGATTTTATAGTAATACTAGAATGAAAAATTTAATATTTCTTTTTTGTCTTTTGCTTAGCGTAAATTCTTTTTCGCAGGCTAACATTTTAAATGCATCTAATCCATCAGAAATTGGAATTCAGAATTTCGATCAAAAACAATCTGATAACGATTCATTTCTTGAATTTGATTACATAGATGAAAGAGATATTCTTTGGTCAAAAATAGTTTATGAAAAAATTGATTTAAACGAAAAATTAAACTTCCCTTTATTATTTCCTGTAAACGATGAGACTTATGAAAAAAACAGAAAGTCTTTATGGAGAATATTAAAAGAAAATATAATTAATAAGAGAATCACAGAACTTTACTTTGATAGAAATGATAACTTTAAAGATAAGATGTCTTTTGGTGATGTTATGGAAGTTGTTTCTTTTACAGAACTTATTAATGGAGTTCAAACACCTGCTGAAGAACTTAAGTCTATCGATATTACTGCTTACAGAATAAAAGGTATGTGGTATTTTGATAAAAGACAAGGTGAAATGAAATACAGATTACTTGGTTTAATGCCTGTTGGCAAAAACCTTAAGGATGACGATGGGAAGAATAATACAGACCTTTTCTGGATATGGTATCCTAGTATTAGAAAAATTTTACACGAAGAAAAAGTCTTTAATGATAAAAATAATGCTAGCAGCATTTCTTTTGATCAGCTACTAGTATCTAGACGTTTCAGCTCTTTTATATACAAAGAAGACAATGTATATGGTGATAGATCAATCAAAGATTATAAAATCCCAGGTTTAGAGTCTATATTAGAATCTCAAAGAATTAAAAAAGAGATTCTTGACTTTGAACAAGACATGTGGAATCGATAAGTTTTAACTTCCTGCGCTTAAACATATTTTTAAACTTTATTTTTTGTCTTTAGTTTTTTTGTTTTGTGATAACCTCTTCGTTCTTGTCCAACTAAATATTAAAATTTAATTGTAATATATACACATATTTAAATATGTATATATAATTAAAAAGTTAAAAAATTCTTTATAATTTTTTAAATAGTTATTCTCTATCTAAACTTTAATCCATTTTACTAAGTTGTTTTTTTACTAATTTTTATAAAGCATCTTTTATTATATTTTTTAAAGTAAATACTCTGAAAAACAGAACTATCTTTATTTTATATTTTAAATTTTATGTCGTTCTATAAATGTTAAAATTGATCTTTTTTAGCTATTTATGAGTTCTTTTTTTGTTCTATTTGTTCTTTTTATATAAATTACATGAACAGACAAAAGGGTATTAATACCCTTTTTTTATCTGTTACAACTAATTTACACATGAAAATATTTAATACAATTAACAAGCTTGCTCACTTTTTATCTCAATAATTTACTTATGAAAAATTTTATCTCCCTAATTTTTTTAACATTCACATTTGTTTTAACTGCTCAAAATTCGCCAGTTGCTAATGACTCTAATTTTACAGTTAATGAGGGTAATTCTTATAATGGAAACCTTAGTGGTTCTGATGATGATTCAGATCCGTTAACTTATTCCGTTGTCGGAGCCCCAACATCTGGTACTCTTACTATTGAAACCAATGGTAGCTTTTCCTACACCCATTCTGGAGCTGAAGGAACTTCTGACTCTTTTACTTTTAAGATCACGGATGATGAAAACCTGACAAGTAATACTGCCACCGTTACCATTACCATAACGCCTGTCAATGATGCACCTACCCTTGCAGCTATTTCTAAAACCATTGATGAAGGAGACGCTTCTGCGATTAATGTTTCTGGAAATGACCCTGAAGGGACAATCCTTGAATATACTATAGTAACACCTCCCTCAAATGGAACGTTTACTTTAGATAAATCAACAGGTGTTGGATACTATACACACAATGGGGGAGAAACATTGTCTGATGCTGTTGTTGTAAAAGCAACAGAATCCACAGGAGAGCTTTTAAGTACTCAAGCAACAATATCTATAACAATTACTGCTGTAAATGACGCACCAGTAAGTCCTGACGGTACAATTTCTGTTAATGAAGGCTCTGCTTCTGCTGACACTTCATTTGGTGTTACAGATGAAGATACTGCAGGATCTTCTATTACTGTTAACGTTACTAGCCAAGGAAGTAATGGTACAGCCGTAGTCACAGGTACTAATTTTGTTTATACTCATGACGGAAGTGAAACAACAACCGATACATTTACTTACAGTACAAGCGACGGGGCATTAAGTTCCACTGGGACTATTACTGTCACTATTTCGCCTACCAATGATGCTCCAATTGGAGTAGCTGACACATATTATATTACAAGAAATTCAACAACTGACATGGCTGCAGACGTTGGTGTTTTAAGAAATGATACGGATAGTGATTCTGATTCATCTCTATTCACGGTAACACTTGGTGCTACTACTGCATCATTTGGACAAGTGAATTTAAATAATGATGGTTCTTTTACCTATGTTACCGACGGATCTAATACTACTTTTAATACAGATTCTTTTTCTTACACAGTTTCTGATGGAACCGTAAGTAGTTCTGAAGTTACAGTAACTCTAGAAGTCGCTGAAATTTTACCTGTTCCAAATTCCTATACAAATACCGAGGGCGGTACGCTTACTGTTGATACAGCAACAGGAGTTGTAACCAATGATATTGAACCAAATAGTTTATCATTAACCGCTTCTGTTGTAGCTAATCCATCTTATGGAACATTAACTTTTAATGCTGATGGTAGTTTTAGTTATGTTCACGATGGATCTGAAAACAGAAAAGATGTTTTTACATATAAATTAGTAAATGCTAACGAGGACGAAAGTAAATCAACTTTTGTTGTTATAACTAATTCAAACGTTAACGATACTCCAACATCTGGTGGTTCATCACTAACTTTAAATGAAGGTGCAACTAATACTTTCACTCCAACTTATACGGATACAGATACTGAACTCAGTGGTATTATTTTTACAATTACTACTGAACCTACAAACGGATTATTAACTGCTAATTTAGTTGACGGTGTTGCGGACGGAACTTATACTTACACTCACAACGGGGGAGAGACAATTTCAGATTCATTTGTTTATTCTGTTTCTGATGGTGAATTTACAATCGAAAACATTAATGCAGCTATTACAGTAAGTCCAGTAAATGATGTTCCAACTGCAACCGCACTTGAAGATACTGTAAATGAAGGCGGAAATAAAGTAATTACTTTTGCAGGATCTGATCCAGAGGGAAGCTCTTTAGATTTTGTAGTATTAACTAACCCTTTAAATGGATCAATATCAACAGTAGATGGTGTAACAACTTATACCCACAATGGATCCGAAACAACGACTGATACATTCACTTATGCTTCCTACGATGGAACTGCTCAAAGTGCTGCAGCAACTGTTAGTTTAACAGTTACTCCGGTAAATTCACCTCCAATTGTAACAGCTGTTGCTTTTACAATTAATGAAGCTGATGCAAGTACTTTTAATTTAGCTACCACATCAACAGAACCTGAGGGTCAATCTATGACATACGCTCATACAACCCCTACAAATGGTTCTATAACTGCTTTTAATGCTGCAACCGGTGAAATTACTTACACTCATGATGGTTCTGAGACGACTTCAGATACATTTACCTACACGGCTATCGATGCTGATACTCTTTCTAGCGCTTCAGGAACAGTAACTGTAACATTAACACCTGTAAACGACAAACCAGTAATTAATTCTTCAACTGTTTTAAATGTTGATCAGTTTGATGAACTAACATTTAATATTCCAGCTGAAGATGCTGAGGGAGACACGATGACTTACACCATTGTTACTAACCCAACAAAAGGTGAACTAGTTGATAATGGTAATGGAAACTTTACATATTACAATAATGGAGACAGTTCTGATGATGATACATTTACCGTTAAAGCAAATGATGGAACTGAGGACAGTGTAAATACAGATTTAACTTTTACTGTTGGTGCGATTAATACAGCATTACCACAAATTATTTTAACTTCTTCATCTAGTACAATTACTGAAACAGATGCAGGTAATGCATCACTTGCAATTAATGCTGTACTTGTAAGTAATGATTTTTATTCTCAAAAAAGAGACATGAAAGCGGCGGAAGTAGCTGTTGGAGCCACTAATTCACTTGGATATATTTATATTGGAGAGTACGAAGGACATAAATATTATTTTAAAAATAATGGTGTTAATAGTAGTACTGCTTCATCAGATGCTGCTACTCAAGAAGGTTATTTATGGACCATAGAATCAGCAGCTGAATCAACAGCTGTCAGAACTTTATTAGATGCTCAAGGATTTAGAAACCGAAATATTTGGCTTGGTTATAATTACGATTACTCTGACACAACTTGGAAATGGGTAAACGGACATACTCTTTCTGGTGGTAATTTTGTTGTAGGCTCAACTTATAGAATAGTAAGTCTTGGAGACACAACTCAAGCGCAATGGAATACTACTGCAGGCACATCAGGTGTAACTTATGCAAAAGGAAGTATTTTTACTGCTGCAACAGTTGGAACTGGAACGGGAACTGCTACTTATGAAAATTTTGGTGGAAGTGGTTACAATGCTGGAACTGATTCTGGCGGATTTTTAGAAAGACCTGTAGTTTATGCTAATAATTCTAATTGGTATAACACTACGACAAGTGCTGGTGCTTACGTTTTATTAGAATACGATAACAATGTGAAAGCAACATCTAATATTACTTTTGAGGTTACAGCATCTGGGGATGCTACTGAAAATACAGATTATAGTTTAACTGCAGGAACTATTACCATTAATGCTAATAGTTCAACTGGATCTTTGACTTTAAATGAAATTGCAGATACTAGAGATGAATCAGAAGAATCGATCAAATTAACAGCTTCATCTGTTTCTACAGTAGATGAGAATGGAGATAAAAACGCAAGAATTAAAACCAGTCAAAACTCTATTGATTTAAGTATAATTGATAACGAATTAACCACTGTTGAACTTACTACTCCATCAAGTAAATTAATTTATGGAGAAGCAGACGGATCCATTGTTATTACAGCCGAAATTGCAAATGTTAAGCCTTTTGATACTGCTCTAACCTTAGCTATGTCAGGAAGTGCTTCTATTGATAAAGATTATTCTACAGACGATGATGGCTATTTAGAATTGTTAGCAGGAGATTTTAATAATATAAGAGGATTCGTTCAAAGTACTAGTAATGATTTTTACCTAGCTCAATACCGACAATTATTTAAAGTTGAAACTGATGGAACTAAAACAGCTCTTGGTGATGGAGGATATGGATCTCATTCTGCTTCAAATCAACCTATTACACAAGCCAAGTATTATGATATTAGATCAATTGCTATTGATAAAGCTAGTGCAAGATCTGTTTCTGGAAGCGCCGATGTTATCTACATAGCTGATAGAAATATTATTAGAAAATTTGATTTAGGCAATAGCTTAGTTTATTTTATAACTGGAAGTAACAGTGAATATAGCTCAACTGACGGTACCTTAGCACAAGGAAGATTTAGAAATATTCAAGATATAACGGTTTCAAGAGATGGTAATAGAATTTATGTTATCGAAGACAATAAAATTAGAACAGTTGATTTAGCTAACGAAACTGTTTCAACATTAACTGGTCACCAAGACTGGAGCTTTAAAGACGGTTCGTTAGCTGAAGCAAGATTTGAAGGACCTCGATCAATCGCTATGGATACTAGTAATAGTGATATAACAAAAGATATACTAATTGTTTCAGATTACAGAGGGTTAAGAAAAGTTGATATTGAAAATGATATTGTTTCTACTCTTGTACAGACTCAATGGGGATGGGGTGATTTATTTATTGACTCATCTAACAATATGTATTTCACAAATTACGACAGACATTCTATTGAACTGTATTCAAGTGATGGTGAATATTCCAAGATTATGGACAGTAACAGTTCAAATGGAACTGTTGATGGAGTTTTAAAAGATGCTAAAATTAGTAGGCCTGATGATGTTTTAGTATCTAGTTCTGGTAATCTTATATTTTCAAATGAACAAAATAAACTTAGAAAAATTGATTTTATCAATAAATTAAGAATACCAGCCGGTCAAAAAACAGGAACATTTACTTTAAATATTAATGACGATACGTCTTATGAAATAGACGAAACAATTGATATAAAGATAACAAGTGCTGAATCAATAGTTGTTGAATCAGAGACAGTAGTTTTAGCATTAGTGATAGATGGTGATGGTGAAACTGATGGAGCAGATAACTCATTAACTGGACACGATAGTCCACCTGCTGTTAATGTAGTTGCAACATCTTCAAATATAAATGAAACAGGTGGTTCAACCATTCTGACTTTCCAACTTGGGGATGCAGGCGAATCAGGAGCGAAACAAGATATGAGCGCAGGTAACAAAGACAATTATATATTTTTAGGTACTCTTGGAGACCATAAATATTATATGTCTTACAATTCTGAAAGATGGACAGAGGCTAGAGATATCTCAACAGATCTTGGAGGTTATTTAGTTGCTATAGATTCAAGTGAGGAAAATACTTGGATAAGAGAAAGAATGAAAGATGCTGGTTACCAGTGGAATAGTGCATGGATTGGATATACTGATGAAGATAGCGAAGGTAAATTTGAATGGGCAAACGGAAGCGATAACGGTTATGAAAACTGGAATAACGGTGAACCTAATAACTCTGGTGGAGAAGACTACACTGAAATTTTAAATAATGGTAAATGGAATGATCTTCCAAACCATCACAAACAGTTTATTGTCGAATTTAGTGGATCTGTTTCATCTTTACCGACAGTAATTACTTATGAAGCAACCCAATCAAGTGAAGGTGAATTTACATTACCTACTGTAGCTCCAATAACAATTGCAGCTGGGGCTTCTAAAGCTACATTGACTATCGCAGCTGTTGACGATTCAGAAGATGAAGGAACAGATACTGTTACTTACACAATAACAGATGTTACAAATGGTACAGCGGGATCAAAAGATACTGCTGTTGTATCAATTAATGATGACGATAATCCAACTGTAACCTTAACAAAATCAGCTGATACTTTTATTGAAAATAATGGTGAATTAATTGTTACAGCCACAATTGATAATGCTAAAACTTTTGCAAGTTCACTTGGGATAACATTAAATAATGGAGGAACAGACACTGCAGTTTTAGGTAAGGATTATCAAGTTTCTGAACTTCAAAATGTAGTAACATTTGCTGGTTCAGGAACACAAAATTACTCAGATGGAACAGGAATTTTAGCTGCGTTTAACCAGCCTAATTCAATAGTATCTGATGGAACTGATATATTTATTGCAGATAAAGAAAATAATGTAATTAGAAAAATTAACTCTGCAGGTGTAGTGACAACATATGCTGGAAACGGAAATTGGGCACACGACAGGGAAGAAGGTTTAAAAACAGATGTCGGATTTGCAAGACCTAAATTATTAGCTTTTAATTCAGCTGGTGAAATGTTTGTATTTGAAGATGGAAGACAAAGAATATCAAAAATTGATACATCTGGAAATGTAACCAAAGTAATCGGAGAAGGGTATGGAGATCAAAACGGTAGTAAAACTGAAACTCAATTTGGTCATCTTAATGGTATGGCTTTTGATTCAGCTGGAAACTTATTCGTTTCTGATCAATCAAAAATCAGAAAAATCACTTTTGCAGCTGGTTCTGGAGATGCGTCTAGTGAAGCGTTTGCAGGTACCGGAAGTTGGGGGTACGCTGAAGGAGCAGGCACAGATGCTGAGTTTAGAGAGCCAGCAGGAATTGTTGTGGATGCTTCAGATAATATATTAGTTGCAGATAGACACAATCATAGAATTAGAAAAATAACTCAATCTGGTGAAGTAAGTACTTTTGCCGGAGATGGTCATGGATATCAAGACGGATCTTTACTGTCTGCAAGATTTGAATCTCCTTATGGATTAAGTATAGATTCAAGTGGGGATATTTTTGTATCAACTATAGATGGACATAGAATTAGAAAAATTGATGTAAGTGAAAGTACTGTTTCAACTATTGCTGGTAGTGGATCGTACGGCTTTTTAGACAGTGATTTGCTAAGCTCTAAATTTAGAGGTCCCAGGTCAATACTCGCAACATCTTCTGCAATTTATGTAGCTGACACTGATAATCATAGAATTAGAAAAATTGATTTAATTCCTTCAATTAAAATTCCTGCTGGTAGTAAAACAGGAACTTTAACATTAAAAGGTGTAGACGATTTTGTATATGAGATCCCTGAGACAATTAGTGTTGATGTAAATAGTGTTACTAATGTTAAGAACGCTGTATCAGATTTTAGTTCTATTGCAGCAACTCTTACAAGTGGTGATGATCCACCAATAGTAAAATTATCTGTTGATGATAATGTTTTAAATGAGGCTTCTGCGGGAACTACAAATGTTACAGTTTCATTATCAGATGTTTATTCTAGTGCAAAAATTGATATGGATGCTTCTGATAAGTCAGATTATTATTATTTAGGAACCTTTAAAGGGTCTAAATACTACTCGTCTAAAAACAATGAGCATTTAAATTATACAGATGCAAAATCAAAAGCTACAGCACTTGGTGGTCAGTTAGCAATTATTACTTCATCTGGAGAACAAGAGACGATTGTTAGTGGTATTTATGCTCAAGATCCTGATTATTCTTCAAATAATCCTTGGCTTAACCACTGGATCGGTTTAGATTTTGATGATCCTAGTTGGATTTGGTTAAACGGAATAGTTTCTGATTATGAAAATTGGACTGATTATTGGCAAAGAGATAATAATAGTAGAAGAGAGGCAGCTTATTTACATACCAATGGTTTATGGCATAGTGCCACAGAAAGAGACCACAGAAGATTTGTTGTAGAATTTTCTTCTGCAATTTCTGATTCCAATACAATTGTTGATATATCATTTACAGATGCAAATTCTAGTGGAACAACACTAGAGGGTGAGACTGGAGCTGATTTTAGTTCAAACCTTTCCTCAGGAAAATTTACAGTACCAGCAGGTAGTTCAAGCGGTGCAGTTGTTTTAACTGCAGTTGATGACGATGATGATGAGGCAATCGAATCGTTTAATGTGAATTTAACTAGTGTTAGTTATGATGGAACTACAGATACTGATGTGACATCTGATAATACAGCAGTTGTAACTATTAACGACGATGATTTAACTGAAATTACTTTTGCAGTTGAAAATGCAACTGATACAATTGCTGAAGTTGGGGGTCAGACTAAATTAATTGCAACTCTTGATAATGCTAAACTTTACCCGGTTTCTGTTAATCTAGATTTTGCTGAGTCAGGTGATTTGATAGCTCTTTTTGGTCAGGATTACGATTCTTCAGATTTAAATTCGGTATCAACTTTTTCTGGAAGTGGAAATACTGGTTACTTAGACGGAGATGCTGAAGACGCTGAATTTTCCAATAATGTTAGAAATATGATTACTGATGTTTCAGGTAATATCTATGTTGCTGATATGGAAAATAGAAGTATTAGAAAAGTTGACACTCAAGGAGAAGTTAGTACTTTTTATCGTGGTTCAAACGGGGAGAATGAATTATCTGGACCAGCTGGAATGGCATTTGATTCCGCTGGAAATATGTACGTTGCTGAAGAATGGAGGAATAGAATTTCAAAAATAGACACCGAAGGTAATATAACAAGATTTGCTAATAAGGATGGTCAATGGGGAAATAACAATGGAGACATGACTGAGGTAAGATTTGAGGGTGTAAAAGATGTTGTTTTTGATTCTTCAGATAATTTATATGTATTAGAAAATCATAGAATTAGAAAAATTGAATTTTCTGGTGATCTTGTTTCCTCAAGTGATTTTGTTGGTAGTGGAAATCATGGTTTCCAAGACGGAACTGGAAGCGATGTGAGAATAGGAAATGCTAAAAATTTAGTTATTGATTCTCAAAACAATATTTATTTTGCTGATGAAGATTATCAAAGAATTAGAAAGGTAACACCTGGTGGAGTTGTAACAACAATTGCCGGAAACGGAAATTGGGATTTTGCTGATGGATTTGGGACTAACGCTAAATTTAGAAACCCACACACTCTTGCCATTGATTCAAGTGATAATATTTATGTTTCTGATAGAGATAATAACAGAATAAGAAAACTTATTTTACAATCTGACGGTCAATACAAGGTTAGTACAATAGCTGGAAACGGTACATATGGATATGTAGATGGTTCAGCTGATCAATCTCAATTTAAACAAGTAACTGCTTTAGCTGAATTTAGTGGAACACTTTATGCTTACGACAGAGACGAATATAAATTTAGAAAGTTATTATTAAATCCTGTAATGAGCATTCCAGTCGGAACCAAAACAGCTAGTTTTGATATTACAGCAATTGATGATAATGCATACGAGTCAACAGAAAATATTATTGTAACTCCAACTTCAGTTGGTGCAACTTTAAAGTCTGCAGATGCATTAACAATTAAATTAACAAGTAATGAAATTACTCCTAAAGTTGTTATAAAATCTGAAAGTGCCGTGTTAAATGAAAATGCAGGAACTTTAACTTTTGATGTTGTTTTAGTTGATGCTACTGGTGCCGCATCGAACTGGACAAATACTGAATTGCCAACTGCTTCTGCTCAAGATTTTGATTATATGGGCGAGTATAACGGACGAAAATATTATTTCTCAAAATCATATTACACTTGGACTCAAGCTAAAGAAAATGCTGAAAGACTTGGAGGTCAAATGCTTGTAATTGATGATCAGGCTGAAAATGATTTTGTTGGATCAATTATGATTAGAAATGGAACTTGGATTGGACAATCTAGACCAACCGAGGCTGATTCATGGACAAACATATATGGAGATTTAAATTTTCAAAACTTTCAACATGTCACTGATGGAGGTAATATCAGTGATTTAACTGGATATGCAGTTACTTATGGAGGCCAATGGTACAATCACCAGGATCAAGATACTAGAGCTTATATTCTTGAATATGGTCCAGTTGCTTCTTCGGAGCTTGAATCTTCAGTTCAGTTAGTTTATTCAGGTAATGCTAATATCGGTAAAGACGTTGATAGTGATGGTAATAATATTAACGATTATTCTACGGACGCCTTAATAGCCACAATAGCTCCAAACACTCAAAAAACAACAGTTACTTTAACTGGAATTGACGATAGTTTTGAGGAAAATATTGAGGAGATTATTGTTACTCTTGCTTTAAGAACTGATCCAGATGATGTAACTAAGGTTATTTCTAATGTTGATTTAGGCGATGTTGTTTCTAAAACATTCCAAGTGAGTGATGATGAGGAGCCTGAGGTAACTTTTGCTTCTTCTGCTACAGATATTTCTGAAAATGGAGGAGTTGTTACTATTACAGCATCTTTATCGAATCCTAAATTAGCATCTACAACTGTAAATATGAATTTAGAGGGAACCTCAGAAAAACTTATAGATTACGAAGTTTCTTCAATATATTCTTACAAGGAATATGCAGGAAGCAAAAATAATCCTGGAGTATCAGAGGGTGTTGGAACTGATGCAAGGTTTGAAAGACCTCAACTAGTTACTCCATATTTAGATGGATCTATTTTAGTATATGATCAGGGTTCTTATCAAATTAAAAAAATAGACAGTAAAGGGGTTGTTACCAATTTCCTGGGACAAGCTTACAATTCAGGAAATCAAGAAGGTTCAGCAGCAGATGGGATGAGGATTTCTATAAGTAGAAGTTGGGGAGATATGTTTGCTGATCTTTCTAACGGAGATTTATACTGGTATAGTGATCGCGAAATTTGGAAATATAACGCTACAGAAAATACTGTTAGTAGACTTTACAGTCACGATAATACTATTGGAGGAATAGCAATTTTAAATTCTGAAATGTATTTTAGTGACGTATGGCGTTATACAATTAATAAATTAACTTTTGATGGATCAAATTATTCCTCTGATGTTATTGTAGGTGATCCAGGTAATGGTAATTGGGTCAATTCGGGAAATACTCTTAGCTTTAATGATAGGATGAATTATTATCCTGGTGAACTTGTAGCTGATCCTGCTAAAAACAGACTTTATTTATCAGGATATAATTACTATGATAATTATGATTATGCGAGAAAAAGAATAGTTTTTGTTGACTTTAACGATTCTACTTTTACAACCTATACAAATTTAATTCCTAATTCATCAAGAAATGGTTCTATTACTTTAGATAGTGATGGGAAGTTATATGTTACATCTGACAAGCAATTGTATGTTATTGATTTTAGTCCAACTGATGGAACTCCTTATGTTAACAACGTAATAGATATTCCAGAATTTGAGAGTGCTGTTGAATCAGCTATTGTTGGTTCAAGTTTGTTTGTAGCTAATTACGATTCAAATAACATTGGAAAAATTAATTTAGGTGCATCTATTGATATTCCTGCTGGACAAACTACAGGGACTTTAGTGTTGTCTGCTTTTAAAGATCCATGGTTTGAGTCTGATGAAACTATTGATGCTAATGTTTCCAGCATTGCAAACGGATTTTCTAGTTCTACAGATGCTGCGGATGTCAACATTTTAGAATCAACTAAACTTACACTTGTAGATTCACCATTTGAAGGAGTTCAAAACGGTAAAGTAAGCTGGGGTGATTACGACAGAGATGGTGATATGGATTTAGCCTTAATGGGTGATGGTCCTGATGGAACTATTACTAACGTTTATAATAATAATGATGGAGTATTCTCTAATACCTTACAGAATTTTACAAAGGTTATTGGTGGAGATATTGAATTTGTTGATGTTAATCAAGACGGTTGGTTAGATGTTGCTGTTTCAGGTAACTCTAAGGATGGAAGAATATCTAAGTTATATGTTAATGAAATTTTCGGATTTACTGAAAGTACGGCTTACTCCGAACAAGTTGCTGGATTATCTCAAGCTGATATGGAGTGGGCAGACGTTGATAATGATTCAGATCCTGATTTAATAATTTCAGGTATTGATAATGATAATAATTTCCAAACGCATTACTATACCAATATTGGGAATTTTAATTTCTTTAAAGAAGATCAATTCAATATGGATGGGTTTATTAGAGGAGAAATTGATATTGTCGATAGTAATAATGATGGTGATAATGATTTATTTATTACCGGTGTTTCTGGAAGTGTTGGTAATCAATATTACAGACAAAGACAAATAGATAATACTTATTATTGGGGTGGTAATTACAGTGATGTTAGTATAGGTTATTCAGACGGAAATACTGAGTATTTAGACATTGATGGTGATGGTTTAATGGATTATTTATCAATTGGAAAACAAGATATTAATGATCAAACAGTTTATTCCAGATCTAATCTTATGGATTTAAATTATTTACCCAAATTAACCAATACTGATTTTGATTTTGCTGATTACAATAACGATGGTTTAAGTGATGTTGTAATAAGTGGTGAAGATGAAGCTGGTAATGCAATAACAAAGCTTTATGTAACTTTTGCTGATTATTATGGTTCAAACTATCAATTGGTTGAAACTGACCTCGATCTTGTAGGATTAAGGGATAGTAGTGTAGACTGGATTGATTATGATAAGGATGGTGATTTAGATTTATTCTTAACAGGTTTAGATACTGACGGAGTTGCAAAATCTTTACTTTATAAAGCAGACAACGTAAACAATCTTAATACGCCACCTGCTAAAGTTGAAAACGTTGTAGTCCAAGGTTTAGGAAATAATGGGACGCTTAGGATTACTTGGGATAAACCTAGCGATGACTATTCAAACTCATTTAGATACAGTGTCAGAGTTGGTACAACACCTGGTGGAAGTGATATTTTATATTCAAATAGTATTACTGATGAGGGAGACACAAATGGATCAACATTATTAGATATTTCAAGTTTAACCACAAGAACCAGTACTTTCCTAACTGTCAAACCTGGTACATATTATGTATCCGTTCAAGCTATTGATGGAGGAAATATGGGTGGTAAGTTCTCTGATGAAGTATCTGCTACTGTAGATTACGCTTGGAACCTTCAAAGATTAGGAGGTATTATCGATAGAAGACTTAGAACAGCTGAATCTTCATCCATTAAGTTTCTAGATTTAGACAAAGATGGGGACAAGGATCTTATAGGAGGAAATATTGGAACTGCTAATTTTGGACAAAGTGCAATTAATGTTTTTGCTTTCCAAAATGATATTTTCGAACCAAAAAGACAGTTTTTTGGCGGAGTTTCTTCCTTTGAAATTGCCGATTTCAACAGAGATGGAAATGAAGATATTATTGTCGGAGTTGAAGAAAATCAAGGAACAAGAGTTTATTTATTATTAAATACTTATGAACAAGATGAGGCAAGAGATGACGGTTACAGAGAATATTTTAGTGTTCATTATCCTTTTAACGGTGATAATTTATTTGAAAGTGTTTATAATATAAAGTTTGCTGTAAAAGATTTAGATAACGATGGTTTAGTTGATGTTATGACTGCTGGAGAGTCTTCAAAAATAAGTTCTGAAGCTACTGCTATTGTTGGAATATCATCAATAGTTCCTTTCAATCAAGAGTCAAATGATCTTGAGTTTAATCAATTTGGTCTTACTTATCCTAAATCTATTGGTGATGATAAATTAAGTGAATTGAGTTTTATTTCTTTTGATTTTGGAGATATTGATAATGATTCGGATTTCGATTTCCTTATTTCAGGATATGGATTTGATGGATATCAAACAATATTATATGAAAATAAAAGACTTCTTGATGAAGATGGATTAATTGTTCAACCAATCGAAGTTTATTTTGAAGAAAAAACAACGAATTTTGTTTCTGTTAAAGAGGGAACAACTCAATTTGTTGACTTTGACTCTGATGGTAAGTTAGATATTATATTTAGTGGACAATCTACGGACGGAGATGTATTTGCTGCTTACAAAAATACTGGTGATAATAATTTCTCAGTTGTTACGGGTATTGGTCTTCCAAAAGTTAGGAAAGGTAATTTTGCCTTTGGAGATATGTTTGGTAGAGGGGTGAATGATGTTATTTACTCTGGTACTGTAAGTGGAGAGGGTACTTTCTCTCGAATTGCTTATTATGATCCTGATTCATATTCATATATAGATTCAGGTTATGACCTTTTCTTAGATGATGCTGATATTGGATTAGCTGATTTTGATGGTGATTTAGATACTGATGTTGTTTTGACAGGTAAATACAATGGTGATAATAGTAATTATAATTACCACGGTTATGTTTACATGAATGTTAGAGGATACGATCAAGGATCAGTGGCTAATTCAGGCTCTAACGATAATATTAAAACTTCATCAGCTAGAGGTGTAAAACAAACAAATTCTGAAGGTGATAGTTCAAGTGAAAGTTCATTAAACTCTAGACCTTCTGCACCATCAAGTATTACTGTACAAAGAAAAAGAATTGCTGAAAATTCTTATGATGTAATAATTACTTGGAATGCTGGGAGTGATGATGAAACTCCGGTTGATGCTTTAACTTATTCACTGAAAATTGGAATTTCTGAAGGAGGTGAAGAGATTTTAGCGAGTGGAGCAAATGCTAACGGAGTTAGAAACACAGGTTCATCTGGAAATGCATCTACCAACAAATCTTGGAAGATTACTTTACCAACCGGAACTTATTATGCTGCAGTTCAAGCTGTTGATGCTAGTTTTATTGGTTCAGAATTTAGTTCGTCTAAAGAGTTTGTAATTTCAACTTCAACTAAGTTAGGTGACTCAAACGGAGACGATTCTGTTAATATTCTTGATTTAACTTCGAATTTAGATTATATTTTAGGAAATGATCCTACAGGATTTGTAATTGAAGTTGCGGATGTGAATGGTGATGGTGTAGTTAATGTAACGGATATCTCAGGTATTGTAAACCTTATATTAAATGATCCAGGAGCTGCTCAAGGTTCTTCTTATGATCCGTACGATTGGGAATATTTCTCTGATAAGCCAATTGGAGACGCTACACTTGTTAGAAGAGACGGTAAGATTTTCTTAGAAAACGATAAACCAGTAACTTCTCTTCAGTTCTCATTTGATTCATCTGTTGAATACGAATTAAGTGAAGAAATGAAGAACATGACTGTTGTGAATTTTGTTAAAGACGGAATGAGAACATTTGTTATCTACAGTTATAATAATCAAAGAATTGATGATTTAACTAATGTTGTGTTTGATTACTTAGATTTAAATGAAGGTGATGATTTTGAAATTAAATCTATGTCTGCTGGAACAGAAGGCGGCCTTTCACTTTCATTAAGATATTCTGATGAAAGTTTCTTTGACGATTCTGAAGATATAATTCAAATTTATCCAAATCCAGCTGTTTCAAATGTTAATCTGCTTACAGATATTACTAAAAACGTTGAAAATATTGAAGTTGATATATATAACGTTCTAGGTGTGTCTGTTTATAAAACTAACATTAGTTCTATGGGTAGATTAAATGATTTAGATGTTAGTATGTTATCCTCAGGCGTTTACACTGTAAGGGTAAGAATGATTACAGACAAAAATGAAGAAATTATAAATGTTCATAAATTAATTAAGAAATAAAAATAATTTCTATGAGTAACTTAATTAGAGTATTCGTACTTCTATTTGGAGTGCTAATATATAGCCAAGACACCCTGTCCGTAAAGGATGGGGCGTACGGTTATGATCAAGAGTTTAAACTGGATGTCAATTTGAAAACAGAGTCTGATATAAAGGCTTTACAATTTGATTTAAATTTTGATCAAAATAATTTCACCTATGCTTCAACCTATTCCCTTTATAAAGACAGGTTAGGTACAGATAGTGATCACACAATAACAGTTAAAAAAGTTAGTGATTCAAAAATTAGAGTTTTAATTTATTCACCATCAAATAAACCATTTGATAAAGGTGATGGAAAATTAGTAGACTTTGATTTTAAAAATAGTTTAAATTTTGGCGACTACTCTTTTACTGTTACTAATGTTGTTGCATCTCTTGTTGACAATTCATCTGCTAATTTGATATTAGTAAATGGAACAATTAGAACTAAAGCACCTGGATTTTGGAAACAATATTCTCAGGTTAACTTTGGTTCAATATATAAAGGGTCTACTGATTCTAGAACACTTGATTTACAAAACAGTGGTAATAGCGATTTAACAATAACACTGGTTAAAAATGAACTTTCTAAGTTCACTTTGAAAGATAGTTCAGGAAATGATGTTGAATGGCCGATTGTTTTAACATCCAAAGAAGACTCAGACAATGGAATAGGTAGTTGGAATTATCAATTAGTTTTTGGATTTGAAGCTGATGCCAATGGAACGTATGAAGAAGTTATTTCTTTTACAACTGACGAACCCTTATCAAAAGATACAGTTCATGAATTTAAGATTACAGCTACAGTTTACAATGAAAACAAATTAGTTGTTAAGTCTAATTCAGATGTTTACAATGATCAAGAATCAAAAATTAATGTAGAAATTAATGGTGACGAACCAATTACTAGTTTTCAATTTGATATTACCCCAACTAATTCGTTGATAGGTCTTGTAGATAGTAGTGCTAAACTTTTAAACACAACTACCGATCATGTTATTTCGTCAAAAGTATTGTCTAATTCAGAAGGTGAAAACTATTTAAGAGTAATTTCTTATTCACCCTCTAATTCTGTTTTTACTCAACCAATTGGAGATATAGTAGAATTTAAAATTTTGCCGTCTGGCTTAAATCCAGGTGATTATGGATTGCTTATTTCAAATGCAGTTTTAACTAACGGTGGACTTGTAGATGTAACGTCAAGTACGGAAAATGGTACCATATATATAAAAGCTCCTAAGTTTGATTTTTCACCTGCACAGGAGTATAATTTAGGTGAAGTTTTAAGAAACACTAACGATTCTCATAATTTTACCATACAAAACCAAGGTTCTTTAAAATTAACTATATCAAGTATTACTTCAACTGACCCCAACTTATTTATTTCAACATCCGTTCCAATTGAAATCGAAACAGGCTCAGAACAAATAATCAATTTTGATCTATTACCAACTAGTACCAACAGTGATTATTCTTCAAAAATCATAGTTGAGCATAATGCTGCTAAGAAATCAGATACTTTAAAAGTTTTAGCAAATATAGAGTCAAGAAATACAGTAAAATTAACAGATGCAGTTTATGCTAATGCAATTACAAAAAACATTCCATTAGAGCTTTTAAATTCAGATAAAGTAAAAGGACTTCAATTTGACCTCACTTTTCCAGAAGAGTCAAAGTCGATTTCCTATACTTTAACAGCAGATGGAAGTTCAAACTATGTATTTGCTGAAAAAGATAATGCAAAAGATCCAGATCTTGTTGTGTATGTTGGAGACAAAATTAATTTTATCAATAATGCAGGATCTACCCATCCATTATTTATTGTAACTAATAATGAAAGTGGATATGATAAATCAAATGAACTTTCATCTGGCGTTACTAATCAAGGTGCCGACTCAGGAACTTTAACATTAGATCTTTCAAATCTCTTGCCAGGGACGTATTATTATATATGTGGAAATCATAAGTCAATGACTGGAAAAATTACTGTCTTGCCTAAATTTAGCTTAACTGTTGACAATACTGACTTAGTTTCTGATAGAGCTACTGGTTTTAATGTTTCACAATCCCTACTTGAAGCAAGAAAATATAGAGTTTTATTGTATTCAGATACTAACTCTACTTTTACAGGAAATATTGGAAACATCATGAATATCCCTATTACTGTTTCTGATATTACAGACTCTACAATGCAAATTAGTGACGGAACTTACTCTATACTTATTGATAATATTGTCATTTCTGGAATTGATAATACTAATATTACTTCAATACCTCAAACTTCATCAAAGGCTGTATTTACATCTGTAAATTTATTTTCACCAGTTGTTGAGTCTAATCAGTCAGTCTCTATAAATGAAAACCCAACAGCAGACGTATTTTTCTATACTGTGTTGGCCACTGACTCCGATGATAACAGTTTTGTAAATGATTTTAAAATAGCTAGCGGGAATGATTTAGGTACTTTTGGAATTAGCTCTAACAGTGGTGAACTTTTTGTAAAAGTTCCCTCTGATATTGACTATGAAAGTGTTCAGTCCTATGATTTAGGAATTACAGCATCTGATGGCACAAAAACTAGTGCTGTTGAGAAAGTAATAGTTTCTGTTATTGATGATCCTAACGTGTTTGTTACTGAAGACTTAACTGTTGCAATTTATAGAGATAACACTGATTCTGGAATAATAACAGATAATTATAATAATTTAAATAATAATAAGAGTTCTAGTCGATCTTCAAAATCAGAAGATGCTCAGAAAGTAATATACAGCGTTGATAGTGGAGTTGATAAAGAGTTTTTTAGTATTAATTCTTCGTCTGGTGAACTATCTTTTATTTCAGCACCAAGTTTTGCTAATCCACTAGATGCTAACAAGGATAATGTTTATGAAGTAACACTAAAAGCTCAAAATATTGATGACACATCCGAGGACTTACCCGTTGTGTCATCGAGAAAATCTATTTCTATTTTAGAGAATAGTTCTGCTGTAACATCAGTTACAACATTTATATCTCAAGCTCAAAGTGATTTAGATGGTGATGGTATAATTGATATTGAAGACATATGTCCCACAATTGCAAATCCAGGTCAAGAGGATTCTGATGGCAATGGAGAAGGAGACGCTTGTCAGGATACTGACGGAGATGGAGTTTTAGATAAAGATGATATTTGTCCTGTAATTGTTAATCCTGGTCAAGAGGATTCTGATGGTAATGGAATTGGCGATGTTTGTGAAGATACTGACGGTGATGGAGTTTCAGATACAGATGACAACTGTCCTTTAGTAGCTAATCCAGGACAAGAAGATTTAAATAATAATAATATTGGT
>CABXBY010000016.1 GCA_902510655.1 uncultured Bacteroidota bacterium
GTATTCAATTACTCAAGTAGGTGGTGAAGAACTTAGCGATAACAAAACTACTAATGCTATTAATGCACTTCAAGGTAAGGTTGCCGGGGTTATGGTAACTGGTTCTGCAATGGGGGCTAAAGGTTCAAGTAGAGTTGTTATTCGTGGTACAAGTTCATTAACTGGTAACAATCAACCTTTATACGTTGTAGATGGTATTACTATTAACAACAGTAACTTAGGTTCTGCTGGTGTTTGGGGTGGTGCTGATTACGGAGATGGTATCTCTAGTATTAACCCAGATGAAATCGAATCAGTTTCTGTTTTAAAAGGTGGTGCAGCTGCAGCGCTTTATGGATCTAGAGCTTCAAATGGTGTTATTATTATTAACACTAAAACTGGAGCTGGTACTAAGGGAATTGGTGTTGAATTTAATTCTTCAACTCAATTTGACATGGTAAATCTTGATTTAAGAGACACTCAAGATATTTATGGTCAGGGTAGAGATGCTTCTAAAGTTTCTGATGCAATTGACACTTATCAAGCTTGGGGGCCTAAAATGGACGGTTCTTTAGTTGAGCAATGGGATGGTGTTGCAAGACCTTATACTAATAAGGGAAGTAACTTCGACAAGTTTTATCAAACTGGAGAAACTTACACTAACACAATTGCTGTATCGTCTTCTGATGAAAACGGAAGTACTAGATTTTCAGTAACAAATTTGGATAATTTAGATATTATGCCAAACTCTACATTAAAAAGAAATTCTTTTGGATTAAATTCTTCTAGAAAATATGGAGACAAGTTTAGTGTTGATGTAAACATGAAATACATCTTAGAAGATCAAGAAGGTAACCCACAATTATCAGATTCACCTGGTAACGGAAACTTTGCTGTTAGTCTATTTGCTCCTACTGTTGATGTAAATGATATGCTTGGAGAAGGTGGACTAGGTAGAAATGCAGATTTAACAGAATTTAGAATTAGTGATAATTCTTATTCTCAGAATCCATATTTTGCTGCTTATAACTTTATAAATACGTCAGAAAAAGCAAGATTTATAGGTGCATTAAATGCTAGATATGATGTTACAGATTATTTATACCTAAGAGCTAGACTTGGTGGTGATCGTTACGATTTACACAAAACTGGTTCAACTCCATGGGGAACTGCTTTTCAGCCTAGAGGATCTATTAATGAAAACAAAAGTACGTTTAAGCAATACGACGCAGATGCGTTTTTAGGTACAGATAATTTACAAATTGTGGATGATCTTACTGTAAATGCATTTGTTGGTATTGGAACAAACGTTCAAGAATACGATGCAGTTTCAAAATCAGGTTCTGATTTTATAGTTCCATTTTTAATTAATGTTGGAAACACTAAAAATCAAGGAGGTGGTTACAGCTACAACAAAAAGAAAATTAACTCAGCATATGGATCTGCAGAATTTGGATTCCAAGACTGGGCTTTCTTAACAGTGACTGCAAGAAATGACTGGTTCTCAACTTTATCTTTAAAAGATAAAAAAGCTCCAAACAATGACTTGTATACTTCTGCTGCTGTTTCATTAGTTTTATCTGATGTAATGGACCTTGGAGACACTGTTTCTTTCTTAAAGTTAAGAGGAGGTTATTCTCAAGTAGCAGGTGGTGCTGATAGCCCATATGCTTTAAGTTTAGCTTATGGAATATATGGACAAGGTCACTTAGGTGCTTCACTTGGAAATATTTCTGGAGGAACTATTCCTAACACTGAAATTACTCCTTTTGAGAAAAATGAAATAGAATTTGGTGTGGACTTAAGAATGTTTGACAATAAACTATCTATTGATGCTACATACTACGACAATGAAACTTTAGGAGATATTGTTGGAGTTAGTGCTTCTGCTACATCTGGATTTGGAAGTGCTCTTGCAAATCTTGGTAACATTTCAAACTCAGGTATTGAATTACTTGTTAAGGGTGAGATAATGAGAACTGATGATTTTGCATGGAACGCGTCAATTAACTACACTAATAATACAAGTGAAGTAGTTGCAACTAACGATACGGGAGGTAATATCTCAATGGATGAGCCTCGTTCGAGAAACTTAAGAGTTACTCATATTGTTGGAGAAAAATACGGAGCGCTTTACGGTTCTTCATACGTGAGAAATGATGCAGGTGCAATAGTTCACGAAATGGTAAACGGAATTCCAATTCCAAAAATTGGTGCTAGAAAAATCTTAGGATTTGGAGTTGCACCAACTTCGTTAGGGCTTGGATCTTCTTTTAGATATAAAGATTTCAATGCTTCAATTTTAATTGAAGGAAAAACTGGAGGTCAAATATACTCTGGAACAAATGCTTTTTTAATCAGAAATGGTCATCATAAGAAAACTGTTCCTGCAGGAGGTCGTGAAGCTGGATTTACACCAAGTGGTGTAATGGAAGATGGAAGTTCTATTACAACATCTATCCCTCAAGCTCAACAAGAAGACTATTACAGAAGAACTTACTCAATTGCTGAAGAAGCTATACAAGATTCAGATTATATGAGAGTTCGCCAATTAAGTATTGGATACAACGTACCATCAAGCATGCTTGAGGGAACGTTTGTTGATAAAGCTACTGTATCGCTTATTGGAAGAAATTTATTTTTCTTAAGCAATAGTACTGATAATATTGACCCGGAGTCTGCGTATAATAACGGAAACTCTGCTGGTTTAGAATGGTTCGGTCTTCCTGTTCCTAGAACAATTGGACTTAACGTAAACCTTAAATTTTAAACTTATATAATTATGAAAAAAATATTACTAACATTTTTTGCTTTAAGTTTAGTTCTTTCCTCTTGTGAATTCGATAAAGGATTTGAGGAATTAAACGTAAACCCAGCAAAAGCAAGTCAAATTGACGTCGCAAACAAGTTTGCTTCAGTTATTTTGCAAACATCAGGTGGTAGATATGAAAACTGGAGAGCCAGTTTGATTTACCAATCTGTAATGATTCAACATTTTTCGTCTACGGCTGGATACTGGTCTGGAGACAGATACTTTAGAAATGATGGATATGCAACTTCATTATGGGACCGTTACTACCCATCAGCTGTTAAAGAGATTGAAGACATCAAAGCTCAATTAACATCTGAAGGTAATAGTGGATCAGAAATGGGGATGGCACGTATATTAAGAGTATTCATTTATTCAAGACTTACCGATCTTCATGGTGATATACCTTATAGTGAAGCAGGTCAAGGGTATACAAACGGTATATTAAAGCCTAAATACGATGCTCAACAAGACATCTACATGGATATGCTTAAGGAGCTTGAGGCTGCAGTTGCTCAGTTAGGGTCTAGTACGACTATGGGTGCAGGAGACATTATGTTTCAAGGAGATATGGCTAAGTGGAAAGCTTGGGGTAACTCAATGATGCTAAGACTTGCAATGAGATTAACTAAAGCAGATTCAGCTACAGCGAAAGCATGGGCTGAAAAAGCTGTTGCTGCTGGAACTATGACATCTAACGATCACATAGCAATGGTTCAACACACCGATGGACCTGAAGGAATCAATAAAAATGGACATGGTGAAGTTTTTGATGCTGATGGAAACCCAAGGATAAGTAAGACTTTTGTTGACTGGATGAAAGATGATCCAAGATTACCGATTCTAGCTGCTAGAAGATCTGACGGAAGTACTGCTATTGCAGACTTAATTGGTATGCCAAATGGAAGTACGGGAGTTACTGTTCCCGACACTTCGATTTATGCAGAGCCTAACAGAGGAGTAATTACAGGTAGAGACGCTCCTATGGTTTTCCAAACTTATGCTGAAGTAAGACTTTTAAAAGCTGAGATGGCATTTAGAGGTTGGTCAGTTCCTGGTGATGCTAAAACTCACTACGAGGCTGGAGTAAAAGCTGCTATGCAGATGCTTAGTCAACTTTATAAAAACGCCGCTGCAATTTCAGATGCCCAAGTTGCTGATTACTTAGCTGCTAAGCCTTACGATGCTGCAAAAGGATGGGAAATGATCAGTGAGCAATACTGGGCTGCTACTCTTTTAAATGAGTACGAGTCTTTCTCTAACTGGAGAAGAACTGGTTACCCAACTTTAATACCTACCAACGATCCAGGTAATGTCACTGGAGGGACTATTCCAAGAAGGTTAATATACCCAACTGGAGAAGAGTCTACAAATGCTGACAATTTTGCTGCAGCAATTGCAAGACAAGGTCCAAACGACTTTAAAACAAGAGTTTGGTGGGATAAATAAGAAGATTTTTGTTTTTTATATATTCGAAAAAGAGGGATTAATTTCCCTCTTTTTTTTTTACTTTTATTTTATGAAAGCATTGTTAGTTACATTCCTTTTATTTTTTAACTATTCCTTTTCTCAAGAAACTGTTTTTGAATTATTAAATTCTAATCAAACAGGGGTTGAGTTTAATAATGTTATTGAAGACAAAAAGGATCATAATATTTTATTATATGCAAATTATTACGGAGGAGCAGGTGTTGGAATAGCAGATTTTGATAATGACGGATTACAAGATTTATATTTTGGAGGGAATTTAGTAGCAGACAAAATTTATAAAAACTCTGGAAATTTTAAATTCACAGATAAAACTAAAATTTCAGGCATTCTAGATAATGGATCTTGGTCCTCAGGAATAACAATTGCAGATGTTAATAATGACGGCTATGTAGATGTTTATGTGAGCAAAGAGTTGTATGATGACCAACCTGAACTAAGAAGAAATAAATTATATATAAATAAAGGAGATTTTACTTTTGTAGAATCCTCAAAACAATGGGGCGTTGATGTTTCGGCAAGGACTAGACATGCAGTTTTCTTTGATTACAATAATGACGGTTATTTAGATTTATACTTACTTAATCAACCACCCAATCCTGGAAGTTACTCTAAGTTTTTTGGAGCAGACTTAACATTATCAGAATATTCCTTACAACTATTTAAAAATACTGGAAATAATAATTTTATTGACGTCACGAAAGAAGCAGGGCTCGATCGAACAGGTTTCCCTAACAGTGTTGTGGCTTCAGATTTAAATCAAGACGGATTTATTGATTTATACGTAGCTAATGATTTTGATGCGCCAGATTTTTTATATTACAACAATGGCGATGGAACATTTTCTTATGAAACGGAAAGCTCTTTAAAACACACATCTTTTTATAGTATGGGTGTAGATTCAGCTGATATCAACAACGATGGAGAGTTAGATCTTATGGTTGTTGACATGACGGCAGAGGATAATTTTAGATTAAAATCTAATATGAGCGGAATGAATCCTTCAGCATTTTGGAAAGTTGTTAAAAACGGTGGTCACTTTCAGTATATGTTTAATACTCTACAGATAAACAATGGTGACAAAACATTTAGTGACGTCGCACAGTACACTAAAACATCTTCAACCGACTGGAGTTGGGCAAATTTGATAGCCGACTTTGATAATGATGGTTTGAAAGATATTTACGTTACAAATGGCCTTTTAAGGGACATTAGAAATACAGACGCTGACAAAAAAGTTGGAGAGTTTGTCTTAAAAATTGCTGACGATTACGTTAAAAAAAATAAATCATTTGAATATAATCTATGGGATATTTTACCCCTAGACAAAGCACTGGAACTAGTGCCAAGTGTAAAAATTAAAAATTATTTCTATAAAAATTATGGTAATCTAGATTTTAAAAATGAAGCTAAAAGTTGGGGATTAGATCAGCCTAGTTTTTCTAACGGTGCATCTTATGCTGATTTAGACAATGATGGCGATTTAGACTTAGTTGTAAATAATGTAAATGAACCTGCGTTTATTTATAAAAATAATTCCAAGAAAAATAATTACTTAAGATTAAAATTAGTTAATGAGAATAATAAACCTATTTTCGGATCTAAAGTTTCGATTTATAATGGAAATGAAATTCAGCTCTTTGAAAGTTCTAATGTAAGAGGAATTTATTCTACAAGTGAAAATATAATTCACTTCGGATTAAGCGATCATAAAAAAGTAGATAGCTTAATTGTTACTTGGCCAAATTTTAAACAAACTAAATTATTTGATGTAAAAGCTAACCAATTATTAAAAATAAATTCAAATAATTCAAATAATTACAATTCTAAATCCAGTTCAAAAGAATTATTTTTTGAAGAAATTACAACAAAAATTAAATACACTCACATTGAGAATTCTTTTGATGATTATAAGAAACAGGTTTTATTACCACATAAATTATCTCAATTAGGTCCTGCACTTGCAGTTGCAGATGTAAATGGAGACAATTTAGATGATGTTTATATTGGATCTGCATCAGGTAAAGTTTCAAAATTACTGATTCAAAATAAACAAGGGGAACTGATAGAATCAGAGAGTAAAACCTGGAATCTTCATAAAGTTCTTGAAGATATTGATGCAGTCTTTATAGATATTGACAGTGATGGAGATAACGATCTTTATGTAGTTAGTGGTGGAAATGAATTTTCTCCAAATTCCAGTACATACCTTGACAGAATATATGTAAATGACGGTAAAGGAAATTTTGAATTTAAAAGAAACTTACTTCCTGATGTCTATGAATCGGGTTCTGTGGTAAGACCTTACGACTTTGACAATGATGGTGATTTAGATTTATTCATTGGATCAAGAATGATTCCGTGGAACTATCCAGAACCAGCTACGAGTTATTTGCTAGTTAACAATAACGGGACATACGTTAAGTATAATGATATTAATAACAGTTTAAGTGAACTAGGATTAGTTACAGATGCAGTTTGGTCTGACTACGATGATGATGGCGATAAAGATTTGTTTGTAGTAGGAGAATGGATGCCATTAACTTTAATTAAAAATTACAATGGAATATTAAAAAAAGAAAAATTAAATGATTCTTGTGACGAAACAAGTGGCTGGTGGTATTCAATTGAAAGTGCAGATTTCAATAACGATGGACTAGAAGATTTAGTTTTAGGAAATCTAGGAAAAAACTATAAATATCAAGCAAATTCGGAAGAACCTTTTGAAGTGTTTTATGATGATTTTGATGATAATGGTAGCAAGGATATCGTTTTAGCATATTACAATTATGGTATTCAGTTCCCATTAAGAGGCTTTTCCTGTTCTTCTCAGCAGGTTCCAGAACTGAAAAGTAAAATACAGAAATATGATTTGTTCGCTTCACTAGATGTTAAAGATGTATACGGGGAAGTTAATTTAGATAATGCTCTAAGATTATATGCTAATTCTTTTAAAAGTGTGGTACTTATAAATAAGAATTCTACATACGATTCTATGGACCTTCCTTACCAAGCGCAATTGTCTTCAATTAATGATATTGTTGTCGAAGATTATAATAATGATGGAAACATTGATCTTTTAGTCGCGGGGAACCTATTCACATCTGAGGTTGAAACACCACGAAATGATGCCGGTAATGGATTAATGCTAATTGGTAATGGAGATGGCACATTTAAGGCTAAAGCAAGAAAAGAGACAGGTTTTTTTGCTCCAAGTGATGCAAAAAAACTTAATTTAATTAAGATAAAAGATGATCAAGGAGTTATTGTGGGAAATAACAACGATTTGATGCAGTATTTCAAAAGAATTAAGTAAATTAATATAGTACTTTATGAGTAATAAAACTTTTTCAAATATTTTAATATTAGGATTTTTTGTTTTAGTCCTAGGTTTTATAATTAGAGTATTTAGTGGAAGCTTTCAAACAGAAAGTAAAATAAACCATAGCCCTAAACTTGTTGTAGGAATCGTTGTTGATCAGATGAAATATCAATATTTGGCTAAATTCTGGGATCATTATTCTGACGGAGGTTTCAAAAGATTAATAAACAATGGTTTTAATGCAAAAAGTAATCATTATGGATATGCACAAACTTCAACGGGCCCAGGACACTCAACAGTAGCTACTGGAACTCATCCTGGCGTTCATGGAATCATAGGTAATAGTTGGTTTGATAAAAAATCCAAAAAATCAATTTATTGTGTAGATGATTTAAAATATAAAACTGTAGGTAGCAATACTAATCAAGGAGAAAAATCTCCTTTTAATTTATTAACAACCACTCTTAGTGACGAAAACAGAGTTGCTACTAATTTTAAAGGTAAGACTATTGGCGTGGCTATTAAGGACAGAGGTTCTATTTTATCTTCAGGACATACAGCAAATGCGGCTTATTGGTTTGATTCCAAAGAGGGTAGTTTTATTTCTAGTACGTATTATTTAACAGATTTACCATTATGGGCAGAAGAATTTAATAAGTCTAGACATATAGACAGTTACCTTAAACCTTGGGATACATATTATGATATTTCCACATATGTGGAAAGCAGTTCTGATGATAATAATTATGAATCTAATTTTAGCGGTGAAGAAAACCCTGTTTTTCCGCATAATTTTAAAATTAAAAATGATAAAACAGGTAAGGCTTATTATGGTTCATTAACCTCTACTCCATTTGGAAATTCATTGGTTTCCGATTTTTCTATAAAAGCAATTGAAGGGGAACAATTAGGTGAAGACAATATTACAGATTTCTTATTAATTGATTTTTCCTCAACTGATTATGTAGGGCATCAATTTGGCGCACATTCAAAGGAAGTTCAAGATACTTACATAAGACTTGACAAAGAAATCGAAAGACTTTTAAATTATTTTGACAAGAACATTGGAAAAAATGAGTATACATTATTTTTAACTGCTGATCATGGAGTAACAGATGCCCCAGGATTTTTAAAGGATAATAAAATTCCTGTTAATTACTTCAATTCAAAAAAATTCAAATATTATATTGAAAAATCTTTAATTACAATGTTTGGATCTAAATATATTATATCAGGTAATTCTAACCAGCAAATTTATTTGAATCATGAACTTATTGATAAGCTAAATTTAAATTTAGATGTTGTAAAGAAAAGTGTTATTAACACTATTCAATCCTATCCCGGCATTGATAATGTTTATTCTTCAGAACAAATATTAGGGGGAAGTGATGACCATTTTATAAATTTAATTAGAAATGGATTTAACATTAACATTTCAGGTGATATTATGTACACGATGATGCCAAACTGGACTTATTACAGAAAAGGCTCTACCCATGGAAGAAGATTTAATCACGATACTCATGTTCCTTTAATTTTATATGGAAAAGGAATAAAAAAAGGATCAATTAGTAGAAAAACAGACGTAATCGATATCGCTCCAACTGTTGCTTCTGTATTAGGAATTAATTCTCCAAATGGTTCTACCGGCCAAGTCATTTTTGAAGCTATTGATGATTAAAAATCTAAAAATATTGATGGCTTATGTCTCGGTATTTTTATTAATGCTTTCTAATTCCTCATGTTCAAACTCAAATTTTGATATAATTATCGTTGGTGGAGGAACTAGCGGAATTGCTTCGGCTATACAATCTTCTAGACTAGGATCTAAAACTTTACTCATTGAAGAATCGAATTGGCTTGGAGGAATGATGACTTCAGCAGGAGTAAGTGCTATGGACGGAAATTACAAAATGCCATCAGGTTTTTTAAAAGAATTTAGAGACAGCTTGGTTTCGCATTATGGACATTTGGACAGCCTTAAAACAGGATGGGTTAGTAATCTAATGTTTGAACCCTCAATTGGAAATAGAATACTCAAAGACATTGCTGGATCTGAAAAAAATTTAACAATTCTATACGGTACTACTATTGATAAAGTTGTTAAAGACAAAAAATTTACGCTAAAGACTAAAGAAAACGCCGTAACATATAAATCGAAAATTTTAATAGATGCGACTGAGCTAGGTGATTTAATACCTAAATTAAACCTTCCATATTTTATAGGTATGGATTCAAGTAAAAGATTTAAAGAAGACATAGCTCCAGAATTTTCTAACGACATAGTTCAAGATTTAACTTACGTTATTATTTTAAAAGATTTTGGGAAACCTATGACTATCAATCAGCCTAAAAACTATAATAAAAATGAGTTCATTTGTTCTTATGATTCTGGAGAATGTAATGAGCAGGATAAAAAACTATGGTCTAATGAGAAGTTGATAAGCTATGGTCAACTTCCAAATAAAAAGTATATGATTAACTGGCCTATAAATGGAAATGATTTTTATGTTAACTCAATAGAAATGAGTGATGAGCAGCGTTTTATAAATTATGAAAAAGCAAAGGAAAAATCTTTGAGATTTTTATATTTTATTCAAACTGAAATGGGGTTTAGTAATCTATCAATAGATTATGACGAATATCCTTCAAAAGATGGACTTCCACTGATACCATACCATCGTGAATCAAGAAGATCAAAAGGTAAGGTTACTTTAACGTTAAATGATATTAAATCTCCCTACACACAGCAAAATTCACTTTATAGGACTGGAATCGCAGTTGGAGATTACCCAGTTGATCATCACCATGGAGCTTATTCAAATTATTCTAATCTTCCTAAGCTTGATTTTTATCCTGTTCCATCATATTCTGTTCCTATAGGAAGTTTAGTTCCTGAAAACATTGATAATTTTATTGTGATTGAAAAATCTATCTCTGTTTCTAATCTTGTTAATGGAACATCTAGGCTCCAACCTGTTGTTATGCAGATAGGTCAAGCTTCTGGGGTTTTAGCTTCTTTGGCAATTTTAAAGAAAAAAAATATTGATCAAATTAAGATAAGAGAAGTTCAGTCAGAAATTTTAAAAAATAGTGGATATATATTGCCATATGTTGATGTTGACAGTGAGGATTTAAATTTTATTAGTTATCAAAAAATTGGGGCGTGCGGTATTTTAAGATCCGAAGGATTAAATATCGGATGGGAAAATAAAACTCTTTTTTATCCAAATTCTAAATTGGACAAAAATGATATTTATTTAGATGATTGGATGATGTTTAAACCTGAGGAAATTCCTTTTCCTGAAAAAATGACAATTAAAAATATTTTGCATTGGATTTACAAAATAAAAGAAGAACCTTCTTTAAATCAAACAGAATATTATGAAGTTTGGAAAAATTTAAATTTGACTAATTTTAATTTACAAAGAACAGTTACAAGAGGAGAATTTTCAGTTTTACTGGATAAAATTATAGACCCTTTTTCAAAAGTTGATATTAATTATTATGGAAATTTAATCATCAAATGATTAGAAAAGCAATAAAAGATGATCTTCATAGAATAATTGAAATAACAAAAGCTTGCGCTGTTTTTATGATTTCAAATAATATATTTCAGTGGAATGAGCATTATCCAAATATTGAAACTTTTGAGAATGATGCGTTAAATGAAAATTTATACGTACTTGAAATAAACAAAAAGCTAATAGGTTGCTTGGTAATTTCTCATGAAATGGACGAGTTTTATAAGAAAGTTAAGTGGCAGACCCCTAACTATAATAATATTTATTTACACCGTCTAGCTGTGGATCCTAGTTATCAGAAAAAGGGGTATGCAAAGCAATTGATGAACTTTTCTTTTGAATATGCTAAGGTAAATAACATTAAATCGATAAGGCTAGACACTTTCAGTGGCAACCCTTTTAACAATATATTTTATTCTAACTTGGGATTTAAGAAACTAGGGAAAATCTATTTTAGAAAACAAAGTGATAAACCTTTTTATTGCTTTGAGAAGGTAATGTAAAGGAATCTCTTACTTTTGTATAAATTTAAAATAATGAACAAGATTAGAATTACCAAACAATTTAATTTTGAAACTGCACATGCATTGTATGGTTATGATGGAGCATGTAAAAATGTTCATGGACATAGTTACAAGCTTTTTGTAACAGTTATTGGATCGCCTAATGATGACTCTAATAATGTTAAATATGGAATGGTAATTGATTTTAAGGATTTAAAAAAAATAGTAAAGGAAGAAATTGTCGATGTTTTTGATCACGCAACAGTTTTTAACAAAAATACTCCTCACAAAGAACTAGCACTTATTTTAAAAAACAGTGGGCATAAAGTAATTTTGGCTGATTATCAACCAACATGTGAACTAATGATTATTGATTTTGCTCACATAATTAAAAATCGTCTTCCCGACTCTATTTCACTTCATTCACTTAAATTGCAAGAAACAGAATCTTCATTTGCTAATTGGTATGAAAGTGATCAATAGTTTTATAAATATAGATTTAAAGAAAGACGAAAAAGTATATTTTTCGTCTGATAATCATCTAGGAGCCCCAGATCATTCAAGTAGTTTAATAAGAGAAAAAAGGTTTGTTAATTGGCTAGATTCAATAAAACACGATGCAAAAGTTATTTTTTTATTGGGAGATTTATTTGATTTCTGGTTTGAATATAAAAAAGTTGTTCCAAAAGGTTTTGTTAGGACTTTAGGTAAATTAGCTGAACTGTCTGACTCAGGAATTAAAATTTATTTCTTTGTAGGAAATCACGATTTATGGATGAACGGTTATTTTGAGGAAGAACTTAATATTTCAGTTTTTCATAAGCCTCAAAATTTTTCGATTTCTGATAAAAAACTTCTTATTGGACATGGAGATGGTTTGGGCCCCGGCGATATTGGTTTTAAGAGAATGAAAAAAGTTTTTTCTAATTCACTTTGTAAATTTTTATTTAAATGGGTTCACCCAGATATAGGTGTTAGTTTTGCCCAATATCTTTCTGTCAAAAATAAACTTATTTCGGGGGTTGATGACCTTGAATATAAAGGAGACGATAATGAATGGCTTGTACAGTATGCTAAAAGAAAATTAACTCAAATAGACTATGATTATTTTATTTTTGGACATAGACATATGCCTTTGGAAGTAAACCTTAATAATAATGCTAAATATTTTAATCTTGGAGATTGGATTTCATACTATTCCTATGCTGAGTTTGATGGCAAAAAATTTGAACTAAAATATTTTAAAAACTTTTCTGATAAATAATGATTGAAAAATCATCTGTAAGTTTAGAACGTACTGTTCTTGTGGGAATTATTACTTTAAATCAACCAAAACATGTATTGGAAGAATATTTAAATGAATTAAATTTCCTAACCTATACCGCTGGAGGAACCGTAATAAAAAAATTTACACAGAAAATGAGCACCCCAGATCCTAAAACCTTTTTAGGCAAGGGCAAAATGGAAGAGTTATCAAGTTATATTAAAATACAGGATATAAATTCTGTGATTTTTGACGATGAACTTAGTCCAGCTCAACAAGCAAACGTTGAAAAATTTTTGAAATGTAAAATAGTCGATAGAACTGGACTTATTTTAGACATTTTTGCTCAAAGAGCACAAACTAGTTATGCTAGAAATCAAGTTGAACTTGCACAATATCAATATATCTTACCAAGATTAAAGGGACTTTGGACACATTTAGAACGGCAAAAGGGGGGTATTGGAATGAGAGGACCCGGAGAAACTGAAATAGAGACAGATAGAAGAATAGTTCGCAATAAAATTAATTTACTTAAAAAAAAGCTCATTACAATAGACAAGCAAATGTCTACTCAGAGAGGAAATAGAGGGTCTCTTGTTAGAGTCGCTTTAGTTGGCTATACAAATGTGGGAAAATCAACTTTAATGAATTCTATTTCAAAAGCAAAAGTATTTGCTGAGGATAAATTATTTGCCACTTTGGATACAACCGTTAGAAAAGTTGTTATTGAAAATATGCCTTTCTTGCTCACCGATACAGTGGGTTTTATAAGAAAACTACCAACACAATTAGTAGATTCTTTTAAAAGCACCTTAACGGAAATAACAGAAGCAGATTTACTTATCCATGTAGTCGATATTTCACATTCAAATTTTAACGACCATATTGAATCTGTTAACTTGATTTTAAATGAAATAAGTTCAAGTGATAAGCCCTTTATTATGGTTTTTAATAAAACTGATAAGTTTATGGATAACAAACAGTTAATTGAAGATGTTAATGATATGGATTATGAGAAAAATAGTATAGAGAGCTTAAAGAAAAGCTTAAGAAAGAAATATGACAAAATATTTTTTATCTCTGCATTAAATAAAAATGATGTAAATAGCTTCAGAAGAGACGTTTATAAAGAAATTAGGAAAATTCATATTACCAGATTTCCGTACAACGCATTTTTATATCCTGATATTACTTAAGTCTATATTGCTCAAATCAATATTCAACCCTAATCCAAGAACTTCTCTTACCTGAACTCTTTTAATATCATTGTCATCATAAACAAATTGAAAAATTAAATTAGTTGAAATGTATTGATTTACTTTCATAACAAAATTGAATGTACAATCAAAATCTACATTTTGAGGACGATCTAAATAATCAGAATATAAACTCAATCTATTTTCTAAGGACACATTTTCAAAAATTTCTGATTTATAATAAGCTCTAACAGAGGCTCCAAGTTCAAACCTACTGTTACCCCCTTTTTTAACTCCAAAGTAAGTTTGAGTTTCATTTAGACTTTCAGTAAAAAATCTATTTACTAAAATTAATTTTCCAGTCATTGGCGCAACGTTTACCCAAAAATCTTTGCTCTTCTTCCAATATAATCCTACCCCTAGCTGTAAAGTTGCAGGTGAGAAAAATCTTGATTTTTCGGTTCTATTAGGATTTCCATTTGAATCTTTGCCAAACCTGTAACCTTTAGCAAATTGAGTTTGAAAATTGAAAAAACTAGAATAACTCCATTTTCCAATTATATCATTATTGAATTTTTTTCCCAAAACTGAATTCACTTCAATTTTATCATCAGTTTTTTTTAAAAAATCACTTCCACTTATTTTATTTAATCCGAAATTGCTAATTAATTTAGTGTCCCAGTCCCAGCCATTATCAGCATAATTAAAATTGTAATCAATTTTAAGAGTTCCTGAAATACTACTTTGCCCTCCTGAGGTCCAATTACTAAAACTGGATTGATTTACTAAAAAAATTGCATTACCCGAATTTTTCCATTTAGAATCTTCCTCTTCTTGAGAAAACAAAAGAGAGTTAATAAATAAAAAGATTAGTAAATGAATTATTTTAAACTTCATTAGGGTTTTTTGAGGATTTGTAAATAGGTACTGACGAGCACGCTTCTCCAAACATTATACTTTTCGCTTCTAACTGTAATTTTTCTAATAAAATCGAGTATGCTGAAAGTGGAATTTTTTGATCAGAACATCCTTTAATAATCACAGGTTTTCCCTTGTAAATTGAAAAATCAAAAGCATTAATCATGTCAGTTATTAATTTAATATTTAAAATTTCTTTTGATCCAATAACGTTTTTAATTTCGTGACTATTGAATTGTGAACTGATAAGTATGTATGCCCAATCGGGAATTATAGCATCATTTGAACATGTTATATAAACTACTTTATTTTTATATTTTTTCCAATCGAAATTTTTTACTCTTTCTCTAAATTCTTTTTCTAAAAGAAATAATTCATCTTTTAACCAAGGTTTTATATCAAATGAAATTCTTTCAATTTTCGGAAAGAAAAGTTCCAGATCAATGGTCTCCAATTTACTATTAGCAACTCTATTTATTATTTCTTGGGACATTATAAAAATCCAAGTTCTAATTTAGCTTCTTCACTCATAAGATCTCTTGTCCAAGGCGGATCAAAGGTAAGTTCAACTTTTGCTTCAGCTACTTCTTCAATGGATCTAACTTTATCCTCAACTTCTAAGGGAAGTGTTTCTGCTACAGGACAATTTGGTGTTGTAAGTGTCATTAGTACTTTAACATGATTATCTTCATTTACAAAAACATCATATATCAATCCTAATTCATAAATATCAACAGGGATTTCAGGATCATATATTGATTTAAGTACTTTTACAATTTTTTCTCCTAATTCGTTTGCATCCATAATATTAGTTTTTGTTAAATGCTAAAGCATAATATTTAATTTGTTTAATCATTGATAAAAGTCCATTTGCTCTAGTCGGAGATAAGTGTTCTTTCAATCCAATTTTATCAATAAATTCAAGTTTAGCTTCAATAATATTTTTTGGAGTTTGATTTGAAAAAACTCTTAATAATACTGCGGCAATTCCTTTTGTTATAATTGCTTCACTATCTGCTTTAAAAATCAATTTATCTTTTTTAAGCTCAGCGTGAAGCCACAACTTACTTTGACATCCTTTTATTAAATTGGAATCAATTTTATTGCTTGGATCAATTAATTCAATTGATTTACCCAACTCAATCATATATTCATAACGTTGCATCCAGTCTTCAAAAAGAGAGAATTCTTCAACGATTTCATTTTGAACTTCAATTATTCCCATGTTGTATCTATCTATATCAAAGATACAAATTAGCTTAACATTGCTACAGCTCTTTCTAATGATTTACAGAAATAATCAATTTCTTCTTTAGTATTATAAAAAGAGAATGAAGCCCTTACAGTGCCAGATATTCCAAAGTAATCCATTACTGGCTGCGCACAGTGCTGTCCTGTCCTTACGGCAATTCCGAATTTATCTAAGATTGTACCTATATCGTATGAATGAAGCTCACCTACATTAAATGATATTACAGAAGTTTTGTTTTTTGCTTCGCCATATATTTTGAATCCTGTAATTTCTTTTAATTTATTTGTAGCATAATTTAAAAGTTCAAGCTCATAAGATTCTATATTATCAAAGCCAATATTGTTTAAATAATCTAATGCCATTCCAAAACCAATAGCTCCAACAATATTTGGTGTACCAGCTTCAAATTTATGAGGAAGATCAGCGTATGTTGTTTTTTCAAATGTAACCTCTGATATCATTTCACCACCACCTTGGTATGGAGGCATTTTATTAAGCCATTCTTTTTTACCAAACAACATTCCTATTCCAGTTGGCCCACATAATTTATGAGCTGAAGTTGTATAAAAGTCTACATTTAGTTCTTGTAGATCAGCTTTAATATGAGAGCTGGCTTGAGCACCATCTATTAAGACAGCAGCCCCAAATTCGTGCGCTTTTGATATTATTGATTTTATAGGATTAATTGTCCCTAACGCATTAGACACATGATTAACAAAAACTAGTTTAGTTTTTTTAGAAAGTAGATTTAAAAAAGAATCGTAATTGAGTTCTCCTTTATTTGTTAAAGGAATTACTTTAATTTTTGCTCCATTTTTTTCACACATCATTTGCCAAGGAACAATATTTGAATGATGTTCAAGTTCAGAAATTAAAATTTCATCATCTTTATTTAAAAGTTTAGTAAAACCGTTTGCAACTAAATTTATTGAGTGCGTTGTTCCAGATGTTAAAATAATTTCTTTGGATTCTTTAACATTGAAATGTTTTTGTATTTTTTTTCTAGCATCTTCATAAGCATCAGTAGCCTCTTGACTTATACTATGTACTCCACGATGAATGTTAGAATTATAATTTTCGTAATAATCAACAATACTATCAATAACTTTTGTTGGTTTTTGACTTGTTGCAGCATTGTCAAAATAAACAAGAGGATATCCATTTACTTTTCTTTTAAGTATTGGAAAATCTTCTCTTATTTTATTTACATTAAAAGCCATGTTTAAAGATCAAAACCTAAGTCAACCCCAAGTTTGTTTGCTATTATTTTTTTAATTCTTGATTTAACAGACGGAATATTTACACTTTCAAGTACGTTATTTGCGAAAGCATATGTTAATAATGCTTTGGCTTCTTTTTTAGGTATCCCTCTAGCTCTTAAATAAAATAAAGCATCATGATCTAGCTGTCCAATTGTACAGCCATGAGAACACTTTACATCATCTGCAAAAATTTCTAACTGAGGTTTTGAGTTAATAGTAGACTTATCTGTAAGTAAAATATTATTGTTCTGTTGGAAAGCATTTGTTTTTTGAGCTATTTTATCAACCACGATTTTACCGTTAAAGACCCCAGTTGATTTTCCAGAGTATATGCCTTTATAATCTTGATGACTTTCACAGTTAGGGTTTGCATGATCTACAAGAGTGTGATGATCAACTAATTGATTTTCATCAATAATTGTAATACCCTTCATAATAGAATCTATATATGACCCTTTTTGAAAATAATTAAGATTGTTCCTAGTCAATTTTCCTCCAAATGAAAATGTATGAACTTTTGCCACACTCTTTTTTTGTTGAGATATGTATGTATTATCTATTAATGAAGAAGTTAGATTATCATTTTGAATTTTATAATAATCTAAATGAGCATCTTGATCAACAAAAATTTCAGTAACAGAGTTGGTAAAAATCGGATTACTTGTTAAGCTTTGGTGAGTTTCTATTATTTCGGCTTGAGAATTTTTTTCTAAAACAATTAGATTTCTTGGTTGCAACATTAAAGTAGCCTCGTTACCAGTTGCAAAGTGAATGACTTCAACGGGTTTTTCTAATATTTTATTTTTAGGAATATGAATATAAACTCCTTCTTTTGAAAAAGCTGTATTTAACAGAGATAGGGAATCTTTTTTGTTTATTGAAGTATTAAAATATTTAGATATTATTTTAGAATAAACGGGCTTAGTTAATGCTGCAGAAAGTATACAAATATCAACTCCATCATGACTGGTTTGGGAAAGAAACGGATCAAACGATCCATCTACAAAAACAAGTTTATAAGTTTCTGTATTTTCAAGAAAATAATTTTGAATGTTTTTAAATTCTAGTACATTCTTCTTTTTAGAAAAAATAGTATAATCTTCTTTTAGTACATTTTTTAGTGAAGTGTATTTCCAAGCTTCAAGCTTTTTGTTAGGAAATCCTAATTTTTCAAATTCTTTTATAGCTTCAGTTCTAATATTATGAACAGGAGATTGAACATTAATATCCAGCTCAAATGCTAAAAATGAAGAAACTAATTTATCTGCTAATGACATTATTATTTTATTTAATCCAATCGTATCCTTTTTCTTCCAGTTCGTGAGCCAAACTCTTATCGCCCGATTTAACAATTTTACCCTCGTGTAAGACATGTACAAAATCAGGAATAATATAATCTAACAATCTTTGATAATGTGTAATAACTATTACCGCGTTATCTTTATTTCTAAGTTTATTAACTCCGTTAGCAACTATTTTTAAAGCATCGATATCAAGTCCTGAGTCTGTTTCATCCAAAATAGAAAGACTAGGCTCTAGCATAGCCATTTGAAAAATTTCATTTCTCTTTTTTTCTCCACCAGAAAACCCCTCATTTAATGATCTAGATAAAAATCTAGAATCAATTTCTAAAAGCTCTGCTTTTTCTCTAATCTTTTTAAGCATTTTATTGGCTGGCATTTCACTTTCGTTTCTAGCTTTTAAATTTGAATTTATAGCTGTTTTGATAAAATTAGTAACAGTTACTCCTGGAATTTCTATAGGATATTGAAATGACAGAAAAATCCCTTTGTGAGCTCTTTCTTCAGCCGCAAGCTCGATTATATTTTCGTTTTTAAAAACAATATCTCCTTTAGTAACCTCATAATCTTCATTTCCAGCAATTACAGATGAAAGTGTACTTTTTCCAGATCCATTAGGTCCCATAATAGCATGAATTTCACCAGCTTTAACGTCTAGATTAATTCCATTTAAAATTGGCTTTCCTTCAACACTTACGTGTAAATTATCTATACTTAACATATCTTATTTTTTTATTATCCCACCGAACCTTCGAGAGAAATTTCTAATAATTTTTGTGCTTCAACGGCAAATTCCATCGGAAGCTTATTTAACACTTCTTTACTAAATCCATTTACAATTAATGCTATTGCTTTTTCGGTATCAATTCCTCTTTGGTTACAATAGAAAATTTGATCTTCGCCTATTTTACTAGTTGAAGCTTCGTGTTCAACAATCGCAGTTTTATTTTTTGCCTCGATGTAAGGAAAAGTATGTGCACCACACTTATTGCCCATTAGCAATGAATCACATTGAGAAAAATTTCTAGCATTTTCAGCCCTAGAATTTATTTGAACTAACCCTCTGTAGCTGTTTTGAGATTTTCCTGCAGATATTCCTTTCGAAATGATTGTACTTTTAGTGTTTTTACCCAAGTGGATCATTTTTGTTCCAGTATCAGCCTGTTGATAATTGTTAGTTACGGCAATTGAGTAAAACTCTCCAACACTATTATCTCCTTTTAAAATACAAGAAGGATATTTCCATGTAACTGCAGAGCCAGTTTCGACTTGTGTCCATGAAATTTTTGAGTTAGTGCCACAAATCCCTCTTTTTGTAACAAAATTATATACCCCACCTTTCCCGTTTTTATTTCCAGGAAACCAGTTTTGAACAGTTGAATATTTTATCTCTGAACCATCAAGTGCAATTAATTCTACAACTGCAGCATGTAATTGATTTTCATCTCTAGATGGGGCTGTACAACCTTCAAGATAACTTACGTAACTGTCATTATCCGCGATAACAAGGGTTCTTTCAAATTGTCCTGTTCCTGCTTGATTTATCCTAAAGTATGTAGAAAGTTCCATTGGACATTTCACGCCTTTGGGAATGTAGCAAAAACTACCATCACTAAATACCGCGCTGTTTAGCGCAGCATAGTAATTGTCTGTTGTAGGAACAACGGTTCCAATATATTTTTTTACGAGTTCAGGGTGTTCTTTAATAGCCTCGGATATACTCATAAAAATAATACCTTTTTCTCCTAAAGTCTTTTTAAAAGTAGTGGCAACTGATACTGAGTCAACTACAATATCCATTGCGACGTTATTCATCTTTTTTTGTTCATCTACAGAGATGCCTAATTTCTTGTACATCGCCAATAAGTCGGGGTCAACATCGTCAAGTGTTTTATTAGGGTCTAAAACAGTTGGAGCTGAGTAATATGCAATTGCTTGAAAGTCTGGTTTTTGATACTTTACATTTGCCCAGTCTGGCTCTTTCATATTTTTCCAAACTTTATAGGCTTTTAGTCTCCATTCTGTCATCCACTCAGGCTCTTCTTTTTTCTTTGAAATTGCTCTTACAATAGATTCGTCTAGTCCAACAGGAAATGTTTCAGAATCTATATCTGTGTAAAAACCATATTCATATTCCTTAGTTTCTAATTCTTTTTTTAATTCCTCTTCTGTATACGCCATATTATAAATTTATAATGAAAAGCTTTCACCACATCCACACGTTCTATTCGCGTTGGGATTGTTAAAAACAAAACCTTTGCCATTTAATCCTCCAGAGAATTCAAGTGTAGTTCCTATTAAGTATAAAAAACTTTTTTTATCAACTAGGATTTTTACTCCATTATCTTCGTAAATTTTATCATCATCATTCATTTTGTTGTCAAAATTTAGATCGTATGATAATCCAGAACAGCCTCCACTTTTAACACCAACTCTAACGTAATCCTCGTTATAGCTGAAGCCATCAGCTTTCATAAGCTTTATTACCTCAGATTTTGCTTGTTGTGAAACCTTAATCATATTTATTAATCAAAATATTTTGCAAATATAATCTATTTATGTTTTTTAACCTCAATATTTGTCTAGATTACCTCACTTAGTTTGTTTGAGATAAGATTCAATAATAATGCCAATTAAATTATATTTGCAAAAAAAATAAATTGGAAAAAGAAAAGAAAAACAATGATTTAACCTCCATTTCTGAACTAGGAGAATTTAGGTTGATTGAAGAAATCACAAAAACATTTGAAATTGTAAATGATTCAACTGATTTAGGAATTGGAGACGATGCAGCAGTTTTAGATTTTAAAGGTGATAAAATATTGGTTTCTACTGACATGTTAGTTGAAGGAGTTCATTTTGATTTAGGATATACTCCATTAAAACATTTGGGTTACAAATCTGTTATTTCAAATCTTTCTGATATTTATGCCATGAATGGCCTTTGTACTCAGATAACGGTTAGTATTGCTCTTTCAAATAGGTTTACACTTGAATCGGTTGAAGAACTTTATTTAGGTATTAGAGCAGCGTGTAAAAAATTCAAAATTGATCTTGTTGGCGGAGATACTACTAGTTCCAATAAAGGACTTATAATTAGTATTACTGCTATTGGTCGTTCTGTAAACAAAACAATTACTAAAAGAACTGGGGCTAAAGAAAACGATCTTTTGGTTGTTTCAGGAGATTTAGGAAGTGCTTACATGGGTTTACAAGTACTTAAAAGAGAGAATGAGGTTTTTAAAGTTAATCCTAAAAATCAACCTGATCTTTCAGCGTATACTTACCTTTTACAAAGACAATTAAAACCCGAAGCAAGAAAAGATGTTATTGATTTTCTTTCAAAAAACAATATAGTTCCAACATCAATGATAGACATAAGCGATGGTTTATCTTCTGAAATTTTACATATATGTAAAAACTCAAATATAGGTTGTAATGTTTACGAAGAAAAAATTCCAGTTAGTGAGGAGTTAAAGGCTGCGTGCGATGAATTTAAATTACACCCAACAACGGTTGCAATGAGTGGTGGTGAAGATTATGAATTATTATTTACAATCAATCAAAAAGATTATGATAAAATTAAAAACAGTAACGATCTAACTGTAATTGGACATATAACTAGTAAAACAAAAGAAGCAAACCTTATAACAAAAGTAGAACAAGAAGTGCCTATTACTGCTCAAGGATGGAAATCTTTTTAAACTCTGTTAATATCAAGTTAAATCCTTTTAAAAAATAAGATAATAATGTACTTTTGGCGACCTAATAATTAATTTATGAGCAGTGTTTTTTTTATAAAAGCTTTACAACTTATTTTAAGTTTAGCTATTCTTGTAGTTCTGCATGAGCTAGGACATTTTATCCCAGCTAAATTATTTAAAACTAAAGTTGAAAAGTTTTATTTGTTTTTTGACTGGCCATTTTCTT
>CABXBY010000017.1 GCA_902510655.1 uncultured Bacteroidota bacterium
TTCAAACCGTAAGACATCGTTCTTGGCGTTGGTTTGATTTTTTATGGATGACACATACCATGGACTATGAAGGCAGAGACAATTTTAATACCATTGTTTTGAGAGCCTTTTCACTTTTAGGATTGATAACCGTTTTAAGTGGGTTTTTGTTGTGGTACACCTCGTCACCTTCAATTAGGAAATTATTAAAACGAAAAAAAATAAAGAAATGAAAAAGTATATAGTTTATCTCGGAATATTAGCTGTTGGTCTACTTTTAGGGTGGATACTGTTTGGTGGCTCACCAAAAGAAGAAACAGACCATAATCACGATGCAGTTACAGAAACCAATCAAATGTGGACCTGTTCAATGCATCCACAGATTATGCAACCAGAAGCAGGAGATTGCCCTATTTGTGGTATGGATTTAATTCCTGCTGATGGTGTAAGTGATGGTTTATTAGCAGACCAATTCAAATTGACTGAAAACGCAATTGCTTTAGCTAATATTCAAACATCTATTGTTGGTAAAGGCAATGTTGAAGGCAATACTATCAAATTATCTGGTAAAATTGCTGAAAACGAAGAAGCAAATGCAGTACAGGTAAGTTATTTCGCTGGAAGAATTGAACGTTTGAATGTGAGTTTTACAGGCGAAGAAGTTCGTAAAGGTCAATTATTGGCAACCATTTATTCGCCAGAACTCTATGCAGCACAACAAGAATTAATTACAGCAGCATCTTTAAAAGAATCACAACCTGCTTTATACAAAGCAGTCCGTAATAAATTGAAATTATGGAAGCTCTCTGAAAATCAAATTAATAAGATTGAAGAAACAGGAAAAGTGAAAGAAAACTTTCCTGTGTATGCAACCTTTTCGGGTACTGTTACAGAAAAATTAGTAGAGCAAGGCGATTACATTAAACAAGGTCAACCCATATTAAAAATTGCCAATCTCAACACAGTTTGGGGAAATTTTGATGTGTATGAAAATCAGATTAACCGCTTTAAAAAAGGACAGGAAGTGATGATAACAACCAATGCCTATCCTAATAAAGAATTTAAAGGTAAAGTTGATTTCATTGACCCAGTTTTAAACACCAAAACAAGAACTGTTACCTTGCGTGTTGTTTTAAACAATAAGGACGATGTATTTAAACCAGGAATGTTTGTAATCGCAAATATTGAAGACAGTACAGCTAAAAATGACGAAGTATTAACAATTCCTTCATCTTCTGTGTTATGGACAGGTGAACGTTCTGTGGTGTACCTTAAAACAAATCCAGACCAAACTATTTTTGAAATGCGTGAAATTAAATTAGGCAATCAAATTGGTAATGAATATGAAGTTTTAGAAGGATTATTTGTTGGAAATGAAATAGTGACTAACGGTACATTTACGGTTGATGCAGCAGCACAATTACAAGGCAAAAAGTCTTTGATGAATAAAGATGGTGGTAAAGTAATGACAGGTCACGAGGGTCATTTAGGTATGGATAACAATTCACCCAACACAGAAAGTGACCACACTATTATGAATGAACGTCTGAAAGTATCAGCGAAATTTCAAGAGCAGTTAAAAGCTGTTTTCAATGCGTATATCAATTTAAAAGATGCTTTAGTGAAAGAAGACTCAAAAGGCGCTTCTGAAAGTGTAATAAGTTTACTAAACAATTTAACCAGAGTAGATATGAAATTGTTATCAAACAATAAGGCGCATAACCATTGGATGTCATTAGAAAAGGAAATAAAACCTTCAGCGACCTCAATTTCTGAAACATCCGATATAAAAGCACAAAGAGACCATTTTAAATATTTATCATCACATCTAATCAATGCTGTTCAATTGTTTGGTGTTAATGAAAAGGTCTATGTGGAATTTTGCCCTATGGCAGATAACAACAATGGTGCATATTGGTTGAGCAAAGAAGAAAAAGTAATCAATCCATATTTTGGCAGCGCAATGCTAACCTGTGGAGAAGTAAAACAAGTAATAGAATAATAAATCAAGTAATAACAATTAAATTTTAAACAATGAAAAAAGTAAGATTAACAACAATTATGGTAATGGCATTTATAAGCTTATCAGCAATGTCTTGTAAAGATGCGAAAACAGAAAACAGTACCAATTCTGAAATGATTACTGAGGAAGACCATTCAAAAATGAACCACGATAATTCCGATGGTCACCACGATGTGGATAAAAAGGAAATGGCAATGAACGGAGATGGAAATTCCCAAACAATATTAAATGACTATTTCAACTTAAAGGATGCCTTAGTGGCAGATGATAATGCCAAAGCTAAAGAATTGGGTGCAACCCTCGCAACATCATTAGGAAAGCTTGACATTTCAAAATATACGGATGCTCAGCAATCAGAATTAAAGGACATTATGGAAGATGCTATCGAGCACGCAGAACATATCAGTGAAAGTGATATTAAACACCAACGCGAACATTTTAAAGTTTTGAGCAAAGATGTTACTGATATGGTAGCTATTACGGGAACACAAGTGAAACTATACGAGCAATTTTGTCCAATGTATGATGGCGGTACAGCTTGGTTGAGTACAAAGGAAGAAATACGCAATCCATATTATGGAAGCCAGATGTTGAAATGTGGTAAAGTACAGCGAGAAATTAACTAAATGAAAATTGTAAAAATCATAGCACTGATTTTATTGGTTGGATTTGTGGGCATACAGTTTGTGCCCACAGACCTCAATCAAAGTGATACTGTGCCAAAAACTGACTTCTTGTTGGTAAACAACACCCAAGAAAACATAAGCGCATTATTACAAGAGTCCTGCTATGATTGTCATAGTAATAACACAGAATACCCTTGGTACAATAAGGTACAACCTGTTGCTTGGTTTTTAGAAGACCACATTAATGAAGGAAAGGAAGAATTGAATTTCAATGAATGGGATGCGTATTCCAACCGAAGAAAAAACAGCAAACTAAAGTCAATAATTAGTCAGGTTAAAGATGATGAGATGCCACTAGCATCTTACACCTTGATTCACAAGGATGCTAAGTTGTCCAATTCTGAAAAGACCTTGATTATTGATTATATGAAGAACCTAAAAGAAACATTAAAATAATGCCCTGATATGGGAAGGAAATACTGGTTGGTTGGTTAATAGCCCTTCCCATTTCAGGCACTATAAAAAGTATTATGAAACAAACCCTTAACATAAAGAATATGGTATGTGACAGATGCAAATCAACTGTATTACGGGAGTTGGAAGAATTGGGTTGTGACATAAAAACGGTTGAGCTTGGACAAATTGTTCTAAACAAAAAGACAGGCATCCAAACATTAGAATTAGAAAAAGTGCTGAGCAAACACGGTTTTGAAATCATAAAGGATGAAACAGAAATTTTGATAGAGGAAATAAAAATTGCGCTCATAAAAAAAATCGAAAATCAGGACAATGCAAACCTTTCATCTTTTTTGACCAAAAGGTTTAATAATTACTCCTACACTAAAAATAAAACCGTCCGTAGGCGCATAAATTTCTGGAAATTCTGGATTGTCGTGTGGTGGCAAAACCAAAGGTGAAAACCTACTTTGTCTTCTGTCTGTAAAGTTTTCAAAATTTACAAAGGTTGTTCCCCATTTGAAATTGCGCATTAAAAGCAATCCCATAGTTATAAAATCCGTGGTTTCTGTGCCATTAGACAAAAACTGCTTTCCTGTGTAAAAAGTTTCATAACCTATGCGCCATTTATCAGATTCGTACATTAAAACGCTACCTGCATTATGTTTTGCTGTGAGCGGTTTTTGCGGATTTCCTGCCAAATAGTTCAGCTTTGTATCAATGAGTGCATAGTTTAAAAACCATCTAAAATCCTTGTACGTAAATTTAATATTGGTTTCCGCTCCCTTGCTTATTATTTTATCGGTTGCATTTTCAAACATAAAAAATCCATCGTCTGTTGAATTTAATAATAGCCCGTTGTTAATAGCTGAAACGTAGAAGAGTTGGTTAACACTAAAACCTACCACATCGAATAACCTTGTTTGGTAATTCACATCAAAATTGACACCATAGGAACGTTCTGCCTTTAAAGCAGATTTATCTATAGCAAGTACATTTTCAAAACTGATATATTCCGCCTCTTCGGTGAAAATATCTGGAATTTTATAACCTAATCCACCACCAATTCTGCTCGAAAATCCGCTGTCGTTCTTGTAAAGCAAGGAAACTCTTGGAAGTGGAAAAAAACCGAAATCTGTATTGTAGTCTGCTCTTAATCCTGTTTCTAAAATCCAACTATCTGAAACGTCGTAAATGTTGTTTACAAATGCTCCATAAGTAACGTCTGATTGGTCTCGTTGTAATGTCGCATTATCATTTTCATCAAAATTAGATGTGTATAAATTTGCACCAAAAATCCAATCGGTTTTTTTGGATGCCTTTTGATAGTTGATTTCTGTGAATGTATTGGTTTGTTTGCCGTCAAAACTGAAATCGGTAATAGATAGTTTTCTATCGAAAAATGAGATGCTATTCTTGATGTTCAATGAACTGACCGAATCTATCTGTGTTTCGTAAACAGCCTGACTGCTCAATCTTTTAGAAAGATTTTCTTCGGTATATTGATGAATCCCATTTTCGCCACTTTCAATTTTTGTAATGTCTCCACCAATTCTGTCGTCATAAGTTCCATTTAAACCTATCCAAAAAGTTGTTTTTTCTGAAGGATAATAAAAGAATTTGGGGTTAAAAGATAACGAAGTTGTTTTTGGTAGATTGCTGAAACCATCATCTTCTGGGTCATACGCTTTTTGGTAATGACCAGAACTGTATAATGAAACTCCAAATTTTTCATTTCGCTTACTATAAAAGACATTTGCTGTACTACCCAAAGCTTGTGTTTGAGTTAGCATAATATCCAAAGATGGTTCTTCATCAGGTGTTTTTGATACCATATTTATTAAACCCGCAATAGCCCCTCCTCCATAAAGTGTAGAAGAACTTCCTTTTATTATCTCAAATTGTTGTAGGTCTAGAGGCGGAATTTGTAAAATACTCAAACCACTTGAAAATCCACCATACAAAGGAAATCCGTCTCTTAAAAGTTGTGTATAACGTCCATCGAGACCTTGAATTCTAATATTGGTGTTTCCACTACTTAACGAGGTTTGTTGCATTTGTATTCCGGTACTTTCACGAAGTACCATTGAAATATTGGTTGGATTCATTACTGCTTTTTCGCCCAACTCTTCCACACCTATAAATTCTATTCTCGTGGGTATTTTTTTAACAGTTCGTGTACTTCTTGAAGATTGTATAACGACTTCATCCAATTCATTTCCTCCCGATTCGAGCTTGAAAGAGAACTCTTTTTTTGTGCCAACCTCAATAGTGGTTTCAATGGTTTTGAAACCTACATATAAAATTTTTACGGTTTGGTTTCCATTTGGGATTTCTGTAAATGTGGCAATTCCGTCAAAATCTGTTACTGCTCCTTTCTCTAATTCTTCAAAATATACAGTCGCTCCCAATAATGGCCCATCTGTTTCGGCATCGCTCACAGAAATGGAAATATCACTCGTTTGTGCTAATGATATAATTGATAACATTAAAAATAATGTGTTTAAAAATACTTTTTTCATTTGCTTATTCTGGTTTTTAAGAATATTGCAAATGTATTTAGCATTTACCGCAACTCGATTGCAAAGATTATCTGTTGCAGTTGTCGCACAGGCCTTTCACGACCATATTTGCTTGTTGTAACTTGAAATTTTTTGGAAGTTGAATATTGGGAATAGGAACGTCGAAAAGACAAAACGTTTTGTCGCAGTTAGTACAATAAAAATGATAGTGCAAATCTTTTGGGTCGCAGTTACAGCCTTCCGCACAAACTGCATATTTGGTCATTCCAGAGCCATCTTCAATGCTGTGGATAACTTTGTTTTCCTCAAATGTTTTTAGTGTTCTGAAAATAGAACTTCTATCCGTATAGGGCAGCGCATTTACAATATCCTTTAATGATTGAGCTTTTTCTAGGCTTAAAAGATGGCGCAGAACAACCGTTCGTGCTGCGGTGTTTTTTACTTTTTTTATTTTTAGGATTTCTTCTTCCGTTTGCATTTTCCTAATATATCATTTTTTAGAGTATTGTCTTTTCAGCAACAACTTTTGTTTTCTTGAATCGGCGGACAAGGCACAGTTCCGTAAGAACAATAAACACAACAATCTCCTTCATTTGGTTTTAGAACAGTTTTGCAACTCTCACATTCATAAAAGAATTGACAAGATTCCGTTGGCATTTCTTCTACTTTTTTATGTCCGCAGTTTGGGCAAGTTATTTCAGATGTCAATATAGTTTCCATTATTTTTCTTTTTTGTCGGTCACGTTATAACCTGTAGAATTAATTGCTTTCTCAATTTCCGCTTCATTGGTCTTGGTTTTATCAAATTCAATGATTGCATTTCCACTTTCGTATGATGCTTTTGAGCTCACGATTCCGCTGAGTTTATTTACTTCGTGGTTTACGTGTTCCTCACAACCCGCACAGGTCATTCCACTAATTTTAAATTCAGTTGTTTTAATATCCGATTTATCTACTACGATAATGTGTTTTGCCGTGTCTGGGTAAAAAATTCCTGAATAGTATGGAAATGCCAACATTACTATTGCAAATACAGTTATAATTCCTAAAAAAGTTTTGGACTGTGTGAATTTTGGTTTTTCGTCTGTCTCACATTCACAATCGATTTCCTTTTTAGGCTTTAGCATTTGATACCAGGCAAAACCAAGAACCAAAATTGTCAAACCGATGAAATATGGTCTTGCAGGTTCGAGCCACGAAAAACTAGAAGCAAGCCCACTTGTCCCAGCAACAAGAGCCAAAACTGGTGTGATGCAACAAAGTGAAGCAGCAAATGCTGTTAAAAGTCCTGCGCCGATTAATTTTTTGTCTGTTTTCATATTGATTCCAAAATTTTATTTTCGTGAAGTATTTTGAAAAACGGTTTGAGCATTTTTCCATACTCTTTTGTCAATGAGTAGAAAATGGTTTGTGCCTGTCTTTCTGTTTCAATGAGTTTTCGGTCTTTGAGTTTTCGCAGGTGTTGTGAAATTGCCGAAATGGTCATTCCGAGAATGTCGCTCAAGTCGCAAACGCAAAGTTGTTTCTCTTCGTAAAGTAAGAACAGGATTTTCAGTCTTACATTATTACCAGCCAATTCAAGTCCGTTCGATAAATAGTCAAACGAACCGTTCAGTTCTGAAACTCGGTCTTTACAACGGTTGATTTGTTTAATGTCCGCCTGTTGTCTTATACAAGAAATGTTGTCCATACTGAAAATATAGTCAATTTGTTTATTTAAGCAACTACTAAAATATCAAAAAGAATCCGATTTTGTCTATCGGGTTGTGTTGTCTTAGCCTTGCCACTAACATAGCGCTAAGCGAAATCACTTGGTTAACAAACGAGCGTCCGGCTGAGATAGAAACGTATTGGAACACCGAATACCCCGAAATAGACAATGCTCAAGGAAAGATCAGGACACTCCATAAATCCGGATACCAACTCCTTGATCATTTCATTCTATCTGAAGAAAGTTGGCTCAGCAATTACTATAGTCCTTTAGAAAAGGAGCTCGCAACTCTTAAGAAAGATCTTTCCAAAGACGAAGAGACAAAAGAAGTTGTTCAATCTTACAAAGATGAAATAGAGCTATACAAAAGGTTTAAGGATTACTTTGGGTATGGTTTCTATGTAGCGAGGAAGGTGAATTAAGAAATTCTTGGCTGCATCTTTGAATAATAGGGGGAGCAAGTAATACCGTTACACTACACATTCTAAACCTTCGAGAAATCGGAGGTTTTTTCTTTGCTCTAACTTGCAGAATTCCTTAGAAATAACTTACTATAATATACGAATTTTTACCCTGTTCTCGGCACTATTTCGGCACTTTTTAAGTGACTCTGACTGAATTTCTTACGGAATCCTTTAAATGCCAATTCTCTCTTCGCTTACTCTTATGCAACTGACATTCAACTAGCTAATTAATATAAAGTTATTAACTTTTATAAAATGTTAACTTATTGATTTACAATACATTAAGTTTATTTAAATATACTTTTAGCGTATTCAATTTAAAACAGTCACAAACACTCTAGTTAATTAATTATATGACAGAAAGATACATGCATGGTTCCCTGTGGTACAAGCTACCGCTAAAACTAATTCGTATTAGGTGTGAGTGGGTAAGCACGACTATGTTTGGCTCACAAGAGCGTGTTTAAGTGTATACGTTGGAATGCGGGATAGTACAATCTCGTCTGTGTATACAGGGTGTCAAGGGCGGTTGAAGAACTCAGGAGTAATATGATACATCGATTCCATGAAAGGTTAAACCCCTTTTATGGGAAAGGTGTATCTAAACAGTATCTAAATCTAGGAGTAATACAAAATATAACATAGTGTAACATATGTAATACACTATGTATCAAGTGTAACACACGGCGCAACACCACACCATGCAATCCTTAAAAAAAATAAATTCATCTGACAACTTGTTGTCAGATCATAAGCATTACAGTTTTATATTAACAACATAAGTTATTGAAGTTGTAATAATCAATACTACACTCTCCCTGTTTTCAATCTCTATATACTAATTAACCTACTCTCTCTCTCTCTCTCTCTCTCTGTCTATACTTCTCCACCTGACATATTATATATTCTTATTATATTTAGTTAATTAAAAAACTAATTATATAAAATGGATTTTCACGATATGTTTGGAGAATGGAATAATGATGAAAATTCACATACTCCAGAACAACGAAAAAAATTCTATATAAGAGTTACAATAGTATCAGTATTGTTTATAGTGGGTTTAGTCGTTTATTTTGAATATTTTAATTCATAACATATGAAAAAATTACTACTTCTATTACTGTTTATTCCACTTGTTTCTTTTTCTCAATGGCAAACAATAGGGACAGCAGATGAATTTGGAGATGCAACAGGAGAAAGTTTAGAGGTTTATCAAGCTAAAGGTACCTTTTCAAATTCAGCCACAACAAATAGTGAATCTGTTTTAACTCTGAAAATGCAAGGAGATATAATTCAGTTTTCTATAACAGAGTACAATTATAATCCTGCTACATACTTGTGTGACAATATTAATTTAGCTGTAAAAATTGAATCCGGAGAAGTTTTTCGAAGATCGTTAAGTTCTTCAATGAATTATTATTTGGTTGATGATGTATACGGATTTAAATATGGAGGAAGTTCTTTTGGAATAAGAAAACCTACTGCAAAAAGACAAAAATGGATTCAGAAAAGACGAGCTAAAGGAGAAATTGATTTGTTCTCTCTAATTTCAACATATAATGGTGAGATAAAAATGGTAATAACTTGTGGAGGCACAACTTATAAGTTTAACATTGAAGGATACAACACTAAATAATTTATAATGAAAAAAGTATGGCAAAAGAATTTGAAAAATTAAGTAAAACTCAAACATTTCTTTTTGGAATGTCTATAGGTTTTATGTTGGGTGGTGTATTTATGATGGTTGTAATAGGATAAGAACATTTACAAGTTTATGAAAAAACTAATTCTTCTATTACTTTTTATACCACTTGTTTCTTGCACACCAAAACACGAAAAAAAAGGTTTTAAAACAAAAAATGAGTATCGCAATCATCTAACTGATTCAATCAAATCAGATATTATTTCTGAAATTAATACTGAATTTGAAGAAGCAACATCAAATATTTTATCTAAAGCTAACCAATTTGAAATGACTGAATACATACCTTGGTTTTACGGAGACGCATTTTTTTATTATTTCAATGACAATAACAAATTTAATGTAATAGAGAAAGCTAAATTTAGTGATGATAGTATGGAAATCGATTACAACTATGATGAGTTTGAACCTTTAATTTCTTGCAATTATATATTTGAAGATGGGAACTTAAGATTTTCAAACTGTGATAAAACACTTAACGGAGAATATATTTGGGGAGAAGCTAATCAATTGTATGATATTTTAGATATGAATTACAAATTAAAAATTGAATATAGAAGGAGTTTATTAGATAAAAGTATAAAAGGAGCAACACTTTTCTTAACAAGTTCAGAAAATTCTGATATAAAATTCTATGCATTAGCTTACAAAGGCAGTACCGATAAAATTTTAAATTATTTTATTAATTATGATAAGTACAATAATCTTGATAAGCAACAATACATAAAAAATACTCTTGAGAAAAAAGAATTTATGATTGGAAGAACTGTAAAAAAAATAATGAGTGAATAACTAATAAGAAAAAATTATTAGGCAATAAATGAAAAAACTAATTCTACTATTACTGTTTATTCCACTTGTTTTTTCTTGCTCAAAAGATCCAATACTATATAAGTTAACAACCTATGCTAACCCAACTGAAGGAGGAACAGTATCACCATCAACTCAGCAATACGAAGAGGGTAAAACAGTAACAATAACAGCTACTGCATCATCAGAATATTTGTTTGAAAGTTGGTCAGGTGCTACTGGTTCTACAAACACCACAAGTGTAGTAATGAACTCTGATGAATTTGTTATTGCTAATTTTATTAAAAAGAAATATACTCTTGCTGTTGATATTGAAGGTAAAGGAATTGTAAATCAAAAAATTACAAAAGCAGGAGCTGCTACAGATTACAATAGCGGTACTGTAGTTGAATTAACTGCTGTTCCAAATGGAGAATGGATATTTTTTGAATGGAAAGGAGATTTAATAGGAACAGAAAATCCTGCCCAAATCACTATTGACAAAGCAAAGAATGTCACTGCTGTATTTGTTAAAAAGCAGTATCCACTAACAATAGAGATTGAGGGAGAAGGAACAGTGAATGAAAAGGTTATTAAAGCAGGTTTAGCAACTGACTACAACAGTGGAACTATATTGGAGCTTACTGCTGAGCCAAACGGAGATTGGGAGTTTGTGGAATGGACAGGAGACATAGTATCATTAGAAAATCCAGTGCAAATAACAATTGACAAAGCTAAAACTGTAAAAGTTAAGTTTACTGATCAACCTGCTGGATATCTAGATACAAATGGTATTACAGTAAAGGCAAATACTTGGGCAAATGTTGGAGATACCGTAAACATTAATGGTGAAATTTATACAGTTGTTGATTTAGAAACGCTTAAACAAATGATTTCAGAAAATAAAGATGTTAGCAAAGTTATTACAACCTTAATTACAGATATGAAAAATTTATTTTCCAATTACGGGAGTTTTAATCAAAATATTAGCAACTGGGATGTAAGCAATGTAACTAATATGGTTCAAATATTTCAAAATTGTCACGATTTTAATCAAGATATTGGTAACTGGGATGTTAGTAATGTAACTAATATGAGTGGTGCTTTTTCAAGAGCATATGAATTTAACCAGGATATTGGAAATTGGGATGTCAGTAATGTAACTGATCTGGGTAGAATGTTTAGAAATGCCAGATCTTTTAACCAAGATATAGGGAATTGGGATGTCAGTAATGTAACTTATATGTATAGCACATTTTATGGAGCTAATTCCTTTAATCAAGATATTGGGGATTGGGATGTAAATAAGGTAACTAGCATGAAATATATGTTTAGTGGTTCATCCTTTAATAAAGACATTGGGGAATGGAATGTTAGTAATGTTACAGACATGATTGGTATGTTTTCTAGTTCATCATTTAATCAAGATATTAGTAATTGGGATGTCAGTAATGTTTCAATGATTCAGAGTGGAGTTTCCGGTTTTGATTCAATGTTTTTTTTAGCTTCATCCTTTTCTCAAGATTTATCAAGTTGGTGTGTTGAAAAAATCACCATTACACCTAATTCGTTTGCTCATGAATCAAACTACTTTTATGAAAAAGAAAAACATCCAAAGTGGGGAGAATCCTGTAACTAAACCATAGGTATATCTTCTTCTTTTAATTCAGCAACTTCTAATCCACTTAAGTTGGTTACATTTGAGATATGAAAATTGAAATAATCATTTTGGCTTCTGCAATATTATCAACCGGTTTGATGGCAGGTATTTTTTTTACTTGGTCAAATGCCGTAAAACCTGGTATTGGAAAATTAAGTGACATAGAATATTTAAAAGCACTACAATCTATGAACCGAGTCATATTAAATATCCCATTTAAAATTATATTTTTTATCTCAATAATTTCTGTTGCGTTTGTTCCTGTTTTATATTTTGATTTATATCCTAATATGATTTTTTGGCTATTTATATTTACTCTTTTCAGTTATTGGGTGGGAGCGTTTGGTATAACCTTATTTGGTAATATACCTTTGAATGAAAAATTAGATAAAACCAACTTAGAATCTATTTCTACACAAAAAATTAAGCTTTTAAGAACAGGTATTGAATCCAATTGGAATAATTTAAATTTAATTCGAACTATTTCATCTTTAATAACTTTTATATTACTTATTTCGTCTTTAATTTTATTAAATCATAGTTTATGAAAAAACTAATTTTACTATTACTGTTTATTCCACTTGTGAGTTTTGGGCAGGAAACATATAAGAACAAGTTAAAATTTAATCCTGAAATTAATTTAATAAAAGCTGAAGCGTCTTGTGGAATATGTATGTTGAATATGGAGGGCAAAGAATGTGAATTAGCTGTAAAAATTAAAGATTCAAAATATTATGTAGTTGGAACTGGAATAGATGATTACGGAGATGCTCATTCAGAAAAAGGGTTTTGTAATGCAATTAGAAAAGCAGATATTCAAGGGAAAGTAATAGATAATAAATTTCATATTACTTATTTTAAATTAAGATAACTAAACCATAGGCATATCTTCTTCTTTTAATTCAGCAACTTCTAATCCACGTAAGTAGATTAATAAGATTTAGATAATTCTTATATTTAGGTTGTGAAAAAACTACTTCTACTATTACTGTTTATTCCACTTGTCTTTCAAGGTTGTTTTAGTTATAAAACTGTAAAGTATAGTCAAATCTCAAATGATAAAAAACAAAAAATTATTATTGAAACAATTTATAAAGAAAATATTAAAGGGAAGCTAATTTATATCGACGAGAAACAAATAACCTTAAAAAAAAGTGGTGAGTTAAAATCGGTTAGTAAAGAAGAAATTCGAAATGTTAGTGTAAGGAAATTTTCGATTTATAAAACTTCCGAAGTAGTTATTGGTCAATTTGTAAACTCCAAAAAGAACTAAATCATTATTTAGATTTAAATTATTAATTATGAAGAAAATAAATTGCCTTTAGAATTTTACGATTTGAAATTAAACCTCTAAACCATAGGCATATCTTCTTCTTTTAATTCAGCCACTTCTAATTTTCGTAAATAAGTTAATATTAAATTCTTGTTAATAAACTTATTTTTATAATTCTGGCATCGATATTGTAATGTATGTAATTAAAATAAACATTATGAAAAAAATTATACTATCATTTGTTGCTTTATCTTTCACTTTTGGAGTTTACTCTCAAACAATAGTTGAAGCAGCTGTATCAAACAAAGATTTCTCAACGTTAGTAACTGCATTAAAATCAGCTGATTTAGTTGGTGCACTTTCTGGAGAAGGTCCATTCACTGTATTTGCTCCAAACAATGACGCATTTGCCAAAATAGATTCGGAAACTTTAGGAAATCTTTTAAAACCTGAAAATGTAAAAGCTTTGACAAACATTTTAACTTACCACGTAGTTTCTGGAAAACTAATGGCAAGTGATGTTGTAAATGCATTAAACTCTGGTAATGGAATGGCAAAACTTACAGCATTAAATGGCCAAACTATTACTGCTAGAAGTAAAGATGGAAAGATTTTTTTAGAAGATTCACAAGGAAATATGAGTGAAATTATAGCAACTGATGTTGCAGGCACAAATGGAGTTATCCACGTGATAAGTTCCGTTGTAATGCCAAAATAATTTCAGCCAAAACAAAATAAAATTAAACCCTGCAAATTGCAGGGTTTTTTTATCACTAAGATTTAAAAATCACAATTATGAAAAAAGAAAAAAATGTGATGACACCAAAAAGAAAAGAGATAATAAAAAATCTATCTATTACAATTACAAAAGAATCTAAAAAAGTTAATGGAAGAAACATAAAACTAATTGAAACTCTACAAAAGATTTTAGATAAAGCAAAAAGATAGGCATTTCTTCCTCTTTTAATTCAGCAAACTCTGTAAAGGGAGTAGGTTAATAAGGTTTAGATAATTGGTATATTTATTTTATGAAATTTCAAATTATAGAATCTCCTAACTCATACTTATTATTAGAATTAAATAAGGGCGAAAAAATAATTATTGAAAAAGGCTGCCTAATTTACAGCGATGGTGAATATGATTTTGAAAATAAAATTGAAGTAGAAAGCTATAAAAATATAATTTCTAAAATCTTTGGAGGTAAAAGTCTTGCTTATAACATCTACACTGCTAATGAAAAGTTGAAAATGGGGTTTTCAGCTAAAGACACAGCAGAAATTTTCAGCTTAGAAATTGATAAACAAACCCCAATATTATTTAATGCTTCACAACATTTTGCAAGAACAATAAATATTCAAATTAAAACAGGTGGATTAAATCAAGAGTTTTTGGTTAAAACAGAAGGTTCAGGAATATTATTTCTAAAAGCATATGGACATATAATTGAAAAAATAGTCGAATCAAGTAAACCTATCTATGTAGATGAAGATTCCTTAATTGCTTTTGAAGAAGGTATTGAATATAAATGGATTACAGGAGGCATTAAAAAATTAATTACAAGCGGAGAAGGTGGTCTATATGAATTTAGTGGAAATGGAAAAATTTGGATTCAGTCAAAAAGTAAAATTGAATTTAAAAAAGACTAACCAACATAAGATATGAAAAAACTAATATTACTATTTATTCCACTTGTTTCTTTTGGGCATAATTATAATTTAATATATCAAGGTTATCCTAAAGAAGAAGATATGCCTATGGTTTAGCTATTGTAATTTAAATGTAATTGGCATACTAAATGGTACTCTAACCCTAACTCCATTCTCTTTTCCAGGTTTTATTTTAGGTAGAAGTGAAATAATCCTTTTAGCCTCATTTTCTAAATTATTATCAGGACCACGTGTTCTAATCCCTGTAACATTTCCATCTACACCTATCATAAATTGAACAAAAACTCTACCTTGGACACCAAATTGTTGAGCAAGTGCAGGATATCTAAAATGTTTAGCAATATGTCTATTCATTTTTTCTTCAAAACATTCTCTTTTTTTAGACCTTAGTACTTCTTCACATCCAGGGAAAACGGGAACTTCATCAACCATACTAAAGTTGCTAAAAACACCTTCTTTTTTTAGGTTGTTAAGCAAACTCAAACCTTTATCAATTTTATTAATATTTATTGAAATCATAGAACCTTTTTCTATATCACTTAATCTATAAAGAATAGGGGTTCTGAACTTTTTGTCTACAGCTATACCATCTACAATTGAAGGATTTATTTTAGGGAGACTTTCTATTATTGAATTTGCTGCTTTTTCAAAGGCATCTGAAATAATTTTCTTAGAATCAACATCTTCAAAAGCAACTCCAATTAGAGCAGCATTGGAACTCACATTTTTGACAACTCCATTTTTATCAATTGTATAATTTACATTAACCATAGCTTGAATGTCAAAATAGTTTGCTAATTGTGGATAGTGAAAATTATTTAATATGTGCTGATTAACTAAATTTTGAAAACAAGAATTATCATTTATATCACAATCTAAAAAAGGATTATAAGGCTCTTGTGATTCATTTTTTGATAAATTAATATCATTAGTTTTTTTTCTTTTATTTTTTTTTATTTTTTGCTTTAGACCTGTTATAACGACCCCGTTCAGTGATAAATCAGTTTCTTTTCCATTTTTTTTTACATCTTCATTTTGCCCAAAAGATATAGGTGGAATAAACAGTAATAGTAGAAGGAATTTTTTCATAAACTATGATTTATAATATAGCCATCATAAACATACAGCCCAACATAAATCCCATCCACATATAGAAGAAAGGATGTTTGTTTTTATTTATTTCTTCTTTTAATTTGTCAAAAAAGCTCATAACAGTAGAATTAGTTTTTTCATTTTTCATTTTTATAATAAATGCTTAAAGAAACAGGAAGTAAAACTATTATTAAATATGTTAGGATTGTTAGATACCAGTTTGAAAATTTAGGCAAGTAATCCCCAGTTAAGTCCTTCATAACAAAAAAAATAAGGCCTAAAATAAGGGATAACCCATTACCATTATTAATAAAGAATTTTTTCATAACTATGATTCATTTTTCTTATCATATTGTCTTGCAAAATAAATAATGACCGCAAAAACTGTTACAGCAATTAACTTAATAATTTCGGAATCCATAATACAAATATACACATTCTTTAAAGAATGTTTTAATAAAAAATTGGATACCCAAATTTAAATGAAAGTACAACTTACTTACGTGGATTAGAAGTTGCTGAACTAAAAAAAGAAGATATGTATATGGTTTAGGATTACACTAAGATTAAACTTGGTATTCAAGTAACTTTTCAAGACTCACAAAATCGAGAGTTCTAATATTTGTAGATTCTAATAAAAGTTTAGGTGCGCATCCATTATTGTAAGCTTCAACCCACCTTAAAGCGCATAGACACCACTTGTCACCTGCTTTCAATCCTTTAAAATTATATATCGGAATATCTCTTGTTAAATCGTTTCCTCTTTTTTTTGAAAAGAGTAAAAATTCGTCAGTAACAATCGCACAAACTGTATGTGTTCCAATGTCATTATTACCTGTGTTACAAAATCCATCCCTATACGCACCAGTTACAGGTTTTAAACAACATAATTCAAGGTCATTACCAAAAACGTTTAACTGTCCCGATTTGTGTGAACTTCCTTTCAAAATGTTTTTTTTTTTTCCATTTGTAAAATAACCAAGAAAAAATTAATGTTGCCGTTATCATATTTTTAATGTAGCATTATGAAACTTATTTTAAACAAATTCTATGCCTTAATACAATTAGCTAAAACATTATATTTGGTTTATGAAAAGACAACTAAAACATTTTCCTTTTATTATAGCTATTGTTTTATTCCTTTTAGGTGTTTCAGATTACAGTGACGAAACTGATTTACTTGACCCATTTAATGAACCCTCTCAATACTTTTTTACAGCTACTTTTTTAATAATGTTTTTTCTTTGGAAGAATAATTACTTTACTCGTGATAAATCATAATTTATCAAATTTAAATGTTAGTTTAATCTACTTACGTGGATTAGAAGTTGCTGAATTAAAAGAAGAAGATATGCCTTTGGTTTAGTCAAGAACTACTTTTTGAAGTTCTTTTAATTTTTTTTCATATTCATCTTTATCTAAATAAATTATAAACTGACCAAGAGCTAAAGACATTGTTGATACTATAATACTTGGAGCATTATAGCCAGGAATACTACTTAATAATGGATTAATAACAATTCCTCATACATAAGACATCAATAGATTTGTTACTATAAATGGAACTGTTTTAAGTTTTTTTTATGTGAAATAATTATATTTTCTTTAATTATTATATTTAGATATTGTATGAATAAAATAATTAAAGAAAATTTTAATATTGAAATTTTAGAATTAAAAAAACTTGATGGTTATGAGAATGAAAATTATTTAATAATTACAAAAAATAAAAAATACATATTCAAAAAATATCCTTACTCTCCAGAACTAGCAACAGTTATTAAAGGAGAGAATGAAGTGCTATTATTTTTATCAGAAAACAAAAAAAAATTTCCTAATCCAATCAAAACAGTTGATGGTAAATATGTTCAAATTCATAAAATCAATGGACAAAAAGTTATATGTAGAATGCTTTCTTTTTTAGAAGGAGAAATGCTAGGAAGTATTAAAAACACTAAAGAAATGTTTAAATCTTTAGGAATATTTCTTGCTAAAATGAATCAAAATTTACAATCTTATAATAACAATATTATAAAGGCAAGAGTATGGCATTGGGACCTACAACATTTTCATCTTAACAAAAAATACATTAATTACATACCTAATGCAAAAGATAGAAGTTTGGTTAAATACTTTTTTTATCAATTTCAAGAAAATGTAAGTCCATTAATTCCTTCTTTAAGAAAATCTATTATTCACAGTGATGCAAATGAATGGAATGTACTTATTCAAAACGGAAAAGTTTCTTCTATAATTGATTTTGGAGATTTAGTATACTCTCCATTAATTAATGAAATTGCAATTGCAATGACTTATGCATCATATGATAAAGAAAATCCTTTGGATTGGGCATTAATAATTTTAAAATCATATAACAGTGAAATTCCTATTCTAGAAATTGAAATCAAAACACTTTATTACTTAATAGCAGCTAGATTATGTGTTAGTCTGTGTAATGCAGCGTATTCAAAAAAAATAAATCCTGAAAATAATTATGCTTTTTCTAGTGAAAAATCGGGATGGAAAATGCTTTATAAGTGGACAGTTTTAAGTCCAAAATTTGTTGAAAACACATTTAGAAAAGAACTATCAAAATAAAAAATTTGAAGTAAAATCAATTAACAAAAACAAATTCAATAGATACTGATTCTTTTGAACTGTATGCTGAAATGATGAGGGATAGATATGGTATATGACTAAACCATAGGCATATCTTCTTCTTTTAATTCAGCAATTTCTAATCCTCTTAAGTAGGTTAAACAGTACTATACAAACACATAGTCATCTATAATGGGTGTAGATTAATAAGGTTTAGAGAATTGTTATATTTAGAATATGAAAAAACTACTTCTACTATCATTTTTTATTCTTTTTGCAGTATATGGTTGTTCGTCAACTATTAATAGACCTTTGTATTCTAAAAGTGACAATGCAAAGGAATTAATCTTATCAAAGTATGGTAAACCTTCAAACGTTGAAAATCAATTAAAAAAAGAAATATGGAAATATAACAACAGTAGTCAATTTAAGATTAATAGAACAGTAGTTTTTGATAACGCAGGTAAAATCATTGAAAACAAGAAACATTACAAGACTTTTCATATGATTACAGGGTTAAATAAACACGGATATATTGCTGTAGGTATTATGCTCCCTTTGTTTTTAATAAGCGGACCTTTTCCTGCTTTACTTTAAATTGATTACTTATAAACCATAGGAATATCTTATTTTTCAATTTTATAACCAAACAATGCCTTTATTAGCAACGGACTATACTCCTCCATTCCTTTTTAAGAACAGACATTTTAATACTATTTACAGTTCATTATTTAGAAGAATAGAACCTGTTAGTTTTAAACGAAAGCGCATAGAAACATTAGACGATGATTTTTTAGATATTGACTTTATTGAGAATGGAAGTAAGAAAATAGTAATATTATGTCATGGTCTTGAGGGAAGTAGTGGCTCAAAATATATACAGGCTACAGCTAAATTATTGTCTAAAAATGGTTATTCAATCGCTGCGATGAATTACCGTTTTTGCAGTGGAGAAATTAATCGCCAGCTGATCACATATCACAGTGGTAAAACGGATGATTTACATGCTGTGATTAATTATGTGCTTCCACATTATGAGTCTGTTTATTTAGTTGGTTTTAGTTTAGGAGGAAACTTAATTTTAAAATATAACGGAGACGGCTTATTTAATTTAAGCTCAAAAGTTAAGGCTAGTGTAGCTATCTCTGTTCCAGTTGATCTAAAGGGTTCGTCGGTAGCATTGCAGCGACATGAAAACACACTCTATAACTGGCGTTTTTTAAGAACCTTATCCAAAAAAATGCATTTAAAACACAAGCAATTTCCTGGTGATTTGGAAATAAAATCTTTGAAACTTATTAAAAATTTAACAGATTTTGATGAGTATTTTACTAGTAAAATTAATGGCTTTAAAGATGCGCAGGATTATTATTTTAAGGCAAGTAGCAAGCAATTTATTCCTAATATTTTAAAACCTACTCTTTTAATTAACGCAATGGATGATCCCTTTTTATCAGAATCCTGTTTCCCAGTTAGCGAGGCAAAAAAAAATTCAAACTTTAACTTAATGATTCCTCATTATGGTGGCCACGTTGGGTTTATATCTAAAGGAGATTTTTATTGGTCAGAACATCAGATTTTAAATTTTCTTAATAGCTATTAAATGATGATATTCAAAAGTCTAGGATGAACTTTAATACTTTTTTATTGATTACTTTTTATTTTCTCTGTTAATTCATTTACTTTTTTTAATAAAATTGGCATTGCTGGAATTGAAATTCCGTGACCATATCCATCAAACTCCATATGTTCAACCTCTTTGTGGCCAGCAATTTTAAGCATTCTCATTAAGTAGGCATTTTCCTCAAACCTTCCTAAAAGTTCTAACTCTCTATTTCCAGTAAGTAAAAGAATAGGTGGCGCATCAGCTCTAACGTGGTAAAGAGGAGCTAAATCATCAACAACAGGTTTTAAAGGGTCAATACCCATTTCACTTCTTACAGTAAAATGAGTTATTGCGTGCCCTGTCAACGGAATTAACCCTGCAATATCGTTCGCATCTATTCCGTGTTTATTTAAATATTTTTTATCAAGTCCGATTAAGCTTGTTAAATAACCTCCAGCAGAATTTCCAGAAATAAAAATTAATTTTTTGTCTCCTCCATACTTTTCGATATTATTAAAAACCCATGCAATTGAAGCAGCTGCATCTTCAATATATTTTGGAGCAGTTACTTTTGGATTTAATCTGTAATTAGGAGCAACTATAGAAAGATTTTTTTCTTTTAAAAAATCAGGAATATATTTATTACCGTTCCTTAATCCACCACCATGAAAAAAAACTATAGTTGCGAATTTTTTTTCATTTTTAGGATAATATAGATCCAACTTAGAACGCTCATTAAAGTATTCATCATTTTGGTCATATTGGTATTGTATGTTTTCAACAAGATCATATTCTTGAGAAAAAATATTTGAGTAAAAAATTAAACATACAATTATTAATATTTTCTTCATATTTTTAATATTTAAAAATTTATATTGAAGTTATGAATAAGTTTTTTAAAGATAATATAAAATACATTCTTCAATCATTAGTGGTTTTATTAAGTGTTTTATTGTCTTTTTATATTGATTCAATTAGAGTTGAAAATCAAAATGCAAATTATAAAAATGAAATAGTTAAAGATTTGCAGTCGATAATTGAAAGCGAAAGAACTCAAATCAGTAATATTAAAAATTTACAAATAAGATGTAGAAATGCGGCTGATGATTTAATTTTTGATATTATAAATAAATCCAATGATTTAAGTGACAAGCAAATTGCTGAAAAACTTTTATTATTAACAGAAAGAGGTTCTGTTTCTTTTTTTTCTCAAAGCAGTTTGTACGATGAATTAAAAAGTACTGGATCAACAAGACTAATTAAATCAGATAATTTTAGATACGCACTTTCAAACACATATAACAATTTGAATCAAAGAAATTTGGCAGTAAGTAGAATAATTGACGACTATTTTTTTAGAGCTCTTGCCCGAATTAATAAGAAAATAATTCTTTTTTCTAAAGAGGAAAAAAGTCAGGAAGGATATGTTTATTCAGACCTTGTTCCAACTTCTTTTATAATAGACAGAAATTATTATTATTCAAATGAATTTTTGGGAGACTTAAATCAAATGAAAAGTTTAGTTGAAAGGTATTTAAATATGTTAGAAAAACTTGATCAATCTTATAAATTACTCAAGATTTATTCAGAGGAAGAACTTAGCTAAATTTCAAAAAAGTCTTCAATAAAGAGATATCATATTTATTTAATTCATTAAACTCTAAAGCTTTTGCTTCTTAGCTAATACTTGCATATCTGCTACAAGATCAGTTTCATCCATAATTTCACGACCTAGAAGAGTTTCAATTATGTCTTCCATAGTAACTAATCCTCTTACAGTACTATACTCATCTAAAACTATAGAGATATGTTCTCTTTCTTTAATTAATTTGTCAAAAGTTTTAGGAATCGGGGATTCATAATCTGACGTAACTGATTTTCTTTTTATTTCAGAAAGCTTTAAATCTCCTTTTTTCTTTACGATATATTCTAAAATATTATCCTTTAAAACATATCCAGTAATATTGTCCATTTTTCCAGAGTAAACAGGGATTCTTGAAAAAGATAAAGCTGGATTGTTTTTATAAAATTCTTTGATGGAAATATCTTCTGAAGCAATTTTCATAACTGAAAAAGGCGTCATGATAGTTCTAATTCTAACATCTTTAAATTTTATCATATTTTTAATAATATCAGATTCACTCTCTT
>CABXBY010000018.1 GCA_902510655.1 uncultured Bacteroidota bacterium
TGAAATCCGCCAGTTCCAAGTATAATATTTCCTTGTTGGTAAGAATAATTATAAGAAAAAACAAAATCCTTGTAGGAAACCCCAAAAATTGGAGTTATTAATCTGTACGATTGTTTAGTTAATATTTCGCCGTCTAAATAATTAGCACCATCAAAACTTTGTCTGTAAGAAAGTCCTAACCACATATAGCCATAATCTAAATTGTAATAGGATTTCAAGTTATAATCAATTGCTTTTTCACTTGTTAGTTTCGATCCATGAAATAAAACCGAAGGCTCAAAAGAAAATGGTGTTTCAGTAAAAAACAAATATCCAAAAGAGGCTACATATTTAATAAAACTGGTATAATTTTTAGAAAAATCATAGGTTTGATCACCGTAGATATTAGAAGGTGAAAACAATACATTTTTAAGAGTTAAATGGGCGAAATAATTAAAATTAACATAAGAAGCTCCGACATCCATATTAAAATATCCAGAACTTTGATTTATAGCGCTAATTAAAGGGTCTTGATTACCAATAACATTTTGAAATGTTGATGAGTTAAGAGAGTTTTGAACCCCGCCCAAACTAATACCAAATGATAATTGATTAATAGAACCATAATTAAATAAATTAGGCTCATTCATTCTAGCTCTGTCCTCATTAAAATTAATATGATGAGCATAAGTTAAAGAAAGACCAGTTTGAGAGTTGTATCCATTTTCATCTTTAAAAAGTATAACACCAACTCCACTTCTATCATTTAATCTAGCATCAGCTGAAAAAGTTTGCAAATTGGGTGCGTCTGGCTGATCTAACCAGTTTTTTCTAGAGGTCATTCTTAATTTAATCCCTTCCAAATTTACTCCTGCCATTGATGGATGAAGCAAGTAATAATTTTCTGTTAAATAGTCTGTATATATGGGAAGACCTTCTTGACTTTGAACGGAGTTATTAAATAAAACAGTTAATAAAAAAAGTAAATTTATACAATGAGTTCTCATCAAATTTTTTTAATTTTTTGTAAATATAGACAATATTAGTGCCAGATGTGAATGATAATATTTATAAATAAATTTTTATATCTTAAGTAACTCATAAATTAATTTTAAAATGAAAAAACAAATCAGTATAATTCTTGTTTTAACTTTTTTTTCAAGTAATTTATTAAGCAGTCAAAGCCCTGACAATAAAATTAAAATTGAAAAAAAAGACTCAATAAAATCCAAAAAGAAAAAAGCATTACTCCCGCTTAAGCCTGAGCGAAAAATAAAATTAAATCTAGATGAAGGAACATGGATGTCACTTGATGTTAGTCCTGATGGGAATACAATAGCTTTTGATTTGTTAGGAGATATCTATACACTTCCAATTGAAGGTGGTAAAGCCAATAGAATAACAAAAGGTTTAGCATTTGATACCCATCCAAAGTTTTCACCAGATGGAAAGAGTCTTTTAATAGTATCTGATAGATCTGGTGGGCCTAATGCTTGGACTATAGATTTAGAGACTGGAGACTCAATTCAAGTTACTAAAGGTGATGATTTTTTTATGGAAACTGCGGAATGGACAAATGACGGAGAATATATAATAAGTACTAAGGGGGGACGAAATTCTAAATTATATTTAAATCATAAAACAGGTGGCAAGGGTGTTGAATTAATAAAAAAACCTGACAATTTAAAAGTAAGTGATGTAGCGGTTGGAAGAAACGATAGATACATATGGTTTGCTAGAAAATCGGGAGCATGGCAATACAACGCAAAATTTCCTCAAATGTCGGTAGCTAGATATGATAGAGATACTGGTGAAATTGAAAATATCGTTAGCAGGTATGGTTCTGCGTTTTCACCAACATTATCAAATGATGGGAATTGGCTAGTTTATGGATCGAGGTGGAATGATAAGACGGGTTTAATAGCTCGTAATTTAAAATCAGGAAAAGAAAAATGGTTGGCTTATCCAATTCAAAAAGACGATATAGAGTCACAAAATACTTTGGGGTCAATTCCCGTAATGAGTTTCACTCCGGATAGTAAATTTTTAATTGCATCCTATGGGGGAAAAATAAATAAACTTCCTATTGAAGGAGGAAATGCAATTAATATTCCATTTAAGGTTACTGAGGAAATTGATATAGGCCCTCAATTAAAATTTAACTATCCAATTATAGATACCGATCAAATACTTTCCAATCAAATTAGAGATCCAAAAGTGTCTCCAGATGGTTCGAAATTAGCATATACCTCTTTTGGTAAAATTTATGTAAAAAATCTTCCACACGGAGAGCCTCAAAGATTAACTTCTTTAAATTACGGGGAAAGTATGCCAGTATGGAGTCCTATGGGAGATGAAATTGCTTTTGTTACTTGGGACGAAAAAGATGGTGGAGCACTGTTCAAGGCGCCCATTAATAATAAAAATAAAACTCAAAAACTTTCTAATGAAAATGGAGTTTATTCTTTTCCAGTTTGGAACAACATTGGAGACAGAATAGTTTTTATAAAAGCCTCAGAAAATGATTTTGACAATTATGGTTCTTTGGGTGTAGACTCAAAATTAATGTGGATCGAAGCAAATGGAGGTAAAAATAATTTTATTGATAAAACACAAGGAAGATCAAATCCTCATTTTATCAAAAGCTCTGAAAGAATATTTTTATCTAATAGAAGTAATGGATTAAGCTCAATAAGGTGGGACGGAACAGACGAAAAAAAGATTTTAAAAATTACTGGAATTTCAGTTTATGGAACTCCTGGAAGAAAATCCCCGCCTTCTCCAGCAACATACATAATAAAATCTCCTAAAAAAGAAGAAGCTTTAGCTGTGATTAATAACGATGTTTATGTTGTTACAATTCCTTATTCGGGTTTAAAAGATTTAACAATTAATGTTTCTAATCTAAATAACTCAAGTTTTCCAGCCAGAAAACTAACCAAGTTTGGAGGTGAATTTGCTTCTTGGGGAGCTAACGGAGACAATGTTTATTTTGCTTTAGGAAAATCACTTTTTAATTATAACATTCCTATTGCTAAAGCAGATGAACAAAGAATCTTACTTGATAAAAAAAACAGCAATGAAAAAGAATCAAAAACAGATGAAAAAGAAAAGTTTTATCAAGCTGCGGAAATTGAAATTAAAACTTATATAAATAAAAATAAAGTTGAAGGATTAGTTCTTTTAAAAAATGCCAGAATTATAACAATGAATGGCAAAGAAATTATTGAAAAGGGTGAAATATTAATTAAAGACAATAGAATTATTGAAGTTGGAAAAACTAATAAAGTTCAAATGGAAGAATCTGAGTGGGCTAGTGTTAAAACTATTGATTTAAGTGGAAAAACAATAGTTCCTGGTTTTGTTGATACTCATGCCCATGTTAGAGTTTCTAGAAATATTCACAAAGCAGAGACATGGTCATTTGCAGCTAATCTAGCATACGGAGTAACCACAGTGAGAGATCCGCAAACTGGTACTACTGATGTATTATCTTATGCAGATATGGTTGATGCTGGTTTAATGCATGGTCCAAGGATTTATTCAACTGGGCCTGGTGTTGGTTTTTGGGGTTATAATTTAAAGAGTTTAGAACAAACAAAAGATGTGCTTAAACAGTATTCTAAGTATTATAACACTAAGACCATTAAAATGTATAGAACAGGAAATAGAAGACATCGACAATGGATATTGATGGCTGCTAAAGAGCAAGAGCTTATGCCAACTACAGAGGGAGCGCTGCATATTAAATTAAATATAAACCAAATGCTCGATGGATATCCTGGTCAAGAACATAACATTCCTATTTACCCGGTTTATGATGATTTAATTGAAGTTATGGCTAAATCAAAAATGGCCTACACACCAACTTTATTGGTCTCTTATGGTGGTCCATGGGCTGAAAATTATTTCTTTGCCACTGAAGATGTACAAGGTGACAAAAAATTAAACTACTTTACCCCAAAAGCACATTTAGATGCAAAGTCAAGAAGAAGAAATGACGGATGGTTTCATAAAGATGAGTATGTTTTTGAAGAACAAGGAAAGTTTATAAAGGATTTAGTTGAAAAAGGTGGAATAGTTGGAGTTGGTTCTCACGGACAACTGCAAGGCCTTGGTTACCATTGGGAGCTTTGGAGTATGCAAGCTGGAGGACTTGATTTACATGATGCGCTAAGAGTAGCTACAATTATAGGAGCTGAAGCAATTGGTCTTGAAAAAGATTTAGGAAGTATTGAAAAAGGAAAGCTAGCTGATTTAGTTATTTTAGATAAAAACCCATTAGAAAATATTAGAAATTCTAATTCTGTAAATATGGTAATGAAAGATGGAAGATTATACAATGCTAATAATTTGGATGAAATTTATCCAAAACAATTAAAAGCAGAATTTAATTGGAAACAAATTGAGCCTGTAAACTTACCTGGAACTAAAGATTAAATATTTTGAAAGTCATAAAATACATTTTGAAAATTATAAAATGGAGCATATTTGCTTTTATAGCATTTGTTTTTACAATTTTTATATATTTTGAATTTAACGAGATACCTATTTATAATCCAAAAGTTGCCTATAAATTTATATTAGGTAAAACTAATTATACTCAATATGAAAATCTAGCTGAAAAATTAGGCTACTTAAAAACAGACAAATTATTAATTTTACATGCTGATGATCTTGGACTATCTAAGTCAGTAAACCAGGCCAGTTTCAAGGCTCTTAAAGAAGGGCTAGTTAATTCAGGTAGTGTAATGATGCCATGTGATTTTATTAGTGATGTTGGTGAATTTGCCGTTAATAATCCAGAAATTGATTTAGGACTTCATTTAACAGTAACCAGTGAATGGAGAGATTACAAATGGGATGGAGTAGCTAATTCAAATTTAATTTCTTCAATGATTGATAAAAAAGGTAATCTTTTTGAAAACAAAAAAAAATTTACCTTAAATGCTTCTCCCAAAGATTTAAAAAAAGAATTACAAGCTCAAATTGATTTAGCAAAATCGATTGGAATTAAACCAACTCATATTGATAGCCACGAAGGAGCCTTATTCTTTGATCAAAATATTTTTAAAACTTATTTAGAAGTTGGAGAAGAAAACCAGCTTCCAGTTTTTGTGCCTAGAGATGTTGCAGTACACTTTGACAAAAATTTTCCTAAACCTGAAAATGTGGTGATTGTTGAAAATTTTCACATGGCTCTTCCAAGCTTAGAATTTAAAGATTGGAACACTTATTATGTAAATACAATTGAGAATCTAAAACCAGGGCTTAGTGAAATCATAGTTCATTTAGGTTATGACGATAAGGAAATGCAACAAATTACCGTTGAGCATCCTAATTATGGTAGTAAATGGAGAGACTTAGATATGGAAGTAGTTTCTAGTGAAAACTTCAAACAGGCATTAAAAGACAATAATATCAAGTTAGTAACTTGGAGAGAAATCCAAAACGTAATTTACTAAGTTTATTTTAGTTTATATTTATAAGTCATTACTGCAACTAAGGCTGAAATAATAGCCGATATTACATAAGGGTAATCAATGAAAGATAAATTAGTATACATTAAATAAACTACAACTAAACTTATAATTGAGAGTATTGAAAAGATTACAAACAAAAACCATTTTAGTATTTTCATATTAAATTAAATATACCATTAACTGTTTATGATAAAAAAATATTTATTAATTATTATTGTTTTTACTGGAATGTTCAGTAATGCCCAGTATGAACCTACTAAAGAAAATTTAGAAGCTAGAAAATGGTTTCAAGATGCAAAATTTGGACTTTTCGTTCATTGGGGAGTGTATAGTGTGCTTGGGGATGGAGAATGGGTAATGAACAATCAAAATATTTCAATTAAAGAATATGAAAAACTACCCAAATTTTTTAATCCCACAAAATACGATGCAGAAAAATGGGTGTTAATGGCCAAAAATGCTGGCATGAAATATATTACCATTACCAGTAGACATCATGATGGTTTCTCAATGTTTGATTCAAAAGCATCAGATTATAATATAGTTAAAAAAACACCCTACGGTAAAGATGTCTTAAAGATGTTAGCTAATGAATGTAGGAAACATGATATCAAGCTTTTCTTTTATTACTCACAACTTGACTGGAATAGAGATGATTATTTTCCAAGAGGAAGAACTGGTACTGGAATTGAAGGAAGAAGTGAAGGTAAGTGGGAAGATTATATAGATTTTATGAAAGCTCAGCTTACGGAATTATTGACTAATTATGGTGAAATTGGAGGGATTTGGTTCGACGGCCAATGGGATCAACATGAATGGGATGGAAAAAGATTTGGAAAAATTAAAGTTGACTTCAAATTAAAAGAAGTTTATGATTTAATTCATCAACTTCAACCGAAAGCATTGATTGGAAGCAACCATCATTTGGCTCCAAATGATGGAGAAGATTTTCAAATGTTTGAAAAAGATCTTCCTGGAAAAGGAACAAAAGATTTCGCAACCTCTAAAGATGATATTGGAGTTCTTCCATTGGAAGTTTGTGAAACAATTAATGGTTCTTGGGGATTTAATTTAAAAGACAGAAAACATAAATCAAATAAGGAATTAATTCAATATTTAATAAAAGCAGCAGGATATGGAAGTAATCTTCTTTTAAATGTTGGCCCCATGCCAAACGGTGAAATTCAGGAGGAGCATATCAGATCATTAGAAAAAATTGGGGAATGGGTTAGTAAAAATGGAGAAACAATTTATGGAACAAGAAAAGGTCCAATAAATCCAACTCAAGAATTAGTTTCTACAAGAAAAGCAAATAAAATTTTTCTACACTTATTAAATTTTAATGATAAAGAATTGGAAATAACTAATTTAAAAGAAAAAATAAAAAAGGTTACATATTATAACTCAAATTTAAAAGCAGATTATAAATTCAAAAAATCAGTTCTTACAATTAATTTAGATAAAAGCCAGTTGAATGAGATAGACACAATAATAGAAATAACAATAAAAAGTTAAATCTAAAAAATTATTGTTGTAGGTTCCCAAGTAACAGGGTCGCTAGAAATATCATTTATAGAACTAACTATTTCTAATGATCTAATGTTAATTTTTATAAGAATACAATCATTATCCAAATCTTTGTAGTGAGGCGTCCAGCTACTTTTCCAATACTTATTTTTTTGACTTAATTCATTTATAAGCACAGCGTTACCATTAATAGAGACATAGCTATTTCCATCTTTAGAAATAAAATTTAAAGAAATACGATCATTATTTAATAAATGAGAAACCTTCCTAGATTTAGGGTTAGTAACTAAATAAATTTCAAAATCATTGCTATAAATATGAGGATCCATTAACCTAGATACTGGATTTTGATTAGAATCTAAAGTGACAAAAACACAGGTTTGAGAATCAGTAATAATTGATTTAGCGATATCTTTTATGTTCTTTTCAGAATACTCTTGAGAAAAAGATGAGATCGAAATAAAAAGAAATAATATTGAAAAAAAATTAAATAAATAAGTCTTAAAAAACATATAATAATAGATTAATAGGCGATTTTTTATCTGATTTTACTCAAAAATATATAATTATAACTAATAGTTGTCAACAGTTTTGAAAAAAATTATATTTTTTTGTCTCTGGAACTCCTCAACAAAAATTTAAAATTTTAAATTGAAAATCTAATCAATATTTAATTTATAAAACATTGATTATTAGTATTTTATAAAAAATTAATTATAAAAATATTCATTTAAATATTAAGGTTTAAAAACACTAAACAAAAATGCAAAAAAAAAGTAATTAACAAATTTATTTACCAGAGGAAGAAAACTTGTTCCAGATAAGAATATTTTTTTATAGATTAGTATTAATTAATGTTTAACTAAAAACCAATACAATGGGATACAAACACACAAACACTAAAGGAAAAAGTTACTTTTTAAATTCTAAAGACGTAGAATTAAAAGGAGGAAGAAATCAAACTATTTATTATTTTTCAAAAGATGAAAGAGCAGAGTCATGTGACTTACCTGCTGGAAAGCAAGTTGTTGAGAGTCCAAAGACTGGTTTGCCATTTGTAAAAGGAAAATAATCACTGATTATTAACCAAAAATTAAAAAGCCTGCTTGTTACACAAGCAGGCTTTTTGTATTTAAAATCTGATGATTTAAAACTTATTTAAATCTATACATAACCAATTTAAGATTTACCTGGTTAATCATTTCTCTTGTTTTTGCTCCATTACTCCACATCATTCTATCCATAAAAGTAACTTCTTTCCAAAATTCCTCATTTTCTGAATCAGATAATTCTCTTCCCATCATATCTAATGTAACATGAGTAATTTCTTTATTACCATTTTCACTAGATGATAAAACTCGATTCAATTCCCACCACTTTCTAGATCCATTTAAAATACGTTTGTTATGCCATTTCTTATAAAAATCCATTTCATATTGTTCGTAATTTTCATCAATTTGCTTAAATGCATTTAATGTTAGAATTGTTCCTATTTCAAGATCTCCAAAAAGCCAAGTAGTGTTGTCTAATCTTTCAAGTTGATAAAAATTTCTTGTTCCATAGGGGCCATCTTCCCAAATTTTATCAAATTTTTTCTTTGATAATTTATTGTACACGCTTCTTCCTAATTTATAAAAATCAACTTCTTTACTCATTTGAACTGAATCCCTATAAAAATTCATAATTAAAAAATCAGGTTGATTATCAGCGTTCTCGTCGCCTTCAACTGGGATTACTTCAAAAATCAGCCATCCAGTTTCTAAATCGTCTTCAATAGCTTGCTCGTGTATTTTTGACCAAAATTTTTCTAGGTCTAAATATGCTTCTTGCTGCCCTTCTTCAAGTCTTACGGATGTGTAGGTAATCACTTGAGAATATGTAATTACAGAGAACAAAAGCGCAATTAATAAGTTAATTTTTTTCATAAAAATATATTTTAAAGTTATAATACTAATTTATAAAAATATTAAACATACTAAAAAGAATGTTTATTGTTTTTCACAAGATTCGTGAACACAAGATATAAAAGGTTTTATATGGATATGCTCTTTTGGGAGTAAAAAACTAGCTAAAAGTTCCAAAAACATAGCAATGAAAGCAATTGTTGCTGTTATATATGCCTCCTCGTATAAGGCAGAAATAAATTCCAATAAATGAAATAGAGAATGTATTCTAAGTCCTATTCTTACTATTTTAACAAGAGTATTTTTCATTAACAAAAAAATTAGGTGTAAAACTAATTATAAAGTGTTAAATGAAAAAATTAACAGCAGGAACAATTTTCGCATGCACAAGCTTCACAAGTACATCCTGCACAGCTTCCTTTTTTACAAGTATCGCATTCGCAATTACAGTTTGATTTCAACATTGTTAGTATATTTAAATTAAATATAGTTTATTTTATTTACCTAAGATTATCAATTTAAATGTTCGTAATTTTAAATTAAAATAAAAATTCATGTTTAGATTAGTAACCATCTTAATTTCATTAGTTCCTTTTTTATGCTGGAATCAATTAGATCCCTCAAAAAAATACAGTGTAAACACAATTGCTTTTTATAACGTTGAAAATCTGTTTGATACAATAGATGATCCTAAAACTTTTGATAATGATAGAACACCCAATGGTAAGGATAAATGGACAGAGGAAATATATCTAAAAAAATCAAAAAACATTGCAAAAGTAATTTCTGAAATTGGAAAAGATATTGTCGGAACTTCCCCTTCAATCATTGGTGTTTGCGAAGTTGAAAACAAGAAAGTATTAATTGATTTAATTAATAATGAAGAATTAAAAAATCAAGGATATGGTATTGCTCATTTTGATTCTCCTGATGAAAGAGGAGTTGATGTAGGATTGCTTTTCAAAACAAACAGATTTGCACCAATATTTACAAAAGCATACTCACTGTATTTAAAAAGAGATAATGGAGAAACTGACTTTACTAGAGATCATTTATTGGTTTCAGGTTATTTAGACAATGAACTAATTCATTTTATTGTTAATCATTGGCCCTCCAGATCTGGTGGAAGAATGAGAAGTGAAAAGGGAAGAATTCTAGCTGGTCAATTAAATAGAAAAATAATAGATTCTATATTATCTACAGATGCTAAAGCTAAAATTATTAACATGGGTGACTTTAATGATAATCCAACAGATAAGAGCATCAAGCCTACATTGAAAACTGTTTCTAATAAGTCCAAAATCAATAGAAATGAGCTTTTTAATCCTACAGAAAAATTATATAAAAAAGGATTTGGAAGTTATAATTACAGGGGGAAGTGGGACATGTTAGATCAATTTATGATTTCAAGTGAACTTTTAAAAAGTTCTGGTCACTTTTTTTTAAAAGCAGGTATCTTCAATGAAAAATATTTGATTAATCAAGATGGTAAGTACGAAGGATATCCATTTAGAAGTTTTGCAGGAGGAAAATTTTTAGACGGATACAGCGATCATTTCCCAATATATATGCTTCTAGCAAAAGAACTATAAAATGGATAATTCAATACAAATTTTTATTACTGGAGGCACTTTCGATAAGAGCTATAATTATAAAGATGGCAGTTTGTTTTTTGAAAAGACACATCTTCCAGAAATGTTAAAAAGAAGCAGATGTCGATTAAATACATCTGTTGAAACGCTAATGATGTTAGACAGTTTGGAGATGAACGAAACTCATATCGAAAAAATAATTTCAAAGTGTAAAACTTCAAAGTCTAACAAAATTATTATAACTCATGGGACAGATCGAATTGTGGAAAGTGCAAAAGAACTTGAAAAAGCTAAATTTTTAGATAAAACTATAATTCTTACTGGCGCAATGATTCCATACGCATTTGGAAGTTCGTCAGATGGTTTTTTTAATTTAGGATGTGCATTGTCATTTGCTCAATCTCTTTCAAGTGGTGTATACATTACAATGCAGGGGCAATGTTTTTTTCCTAATAACATTAAGAAAAATAAAAAAAAAGGAATTTTTGAAAAAATAAATTAATCATTTTTGTCTGATAGATTATATTCTTTATTAAGTTCAAAAACTTTGTCTGCTGAAAAAGATTTTTTATTAATAAGCTCTAGTTGATGATCTAACAATTCTACTTTTTTGTCAATTTTATTTTTGATGCTATTATACAAATCAAATGCCTCTGAGCTTAAATTATTAATTTCAATTAGATCAATAACATTATTCATTTCTTTCATTACAGCTTTCATTTGATTTGGCAACCAGCTTATTATAGGAGTGCCACCTGTTGCTTTTGCATATTTAGTATTAGCCATTATATACTTTTGTACAAACTGCCAATGTCCATTTCTGAAATGATATATTTCTTCTAAAATTCCCAGTAAATAAGATAATCCGTCAGAATTATTTTGCTTAGATAATACATATGAAATTCCTTCTTCACTTAGCTCATTTACAGTTTCTTCTAAATCTTTAAAAAATTCCTGAATACATTTTGGCCTGTAGCTTCTTAAATCAATCAAATATTTTGTAAGTTCATTTTTAGGGTAATGTTTTATTACACCGCTAAAAATATCTTCCATTGGAATTATATCATCTTGTGCACCTGTCTGTCCTCTAAACTGTTTAGGTTCGTCCCAAACACCCTCATATGTAACACCACTTCCAAACAGTTCTTCATTTCCTTTAACTCCCATAATAAATACTCTAAAATCATTATAGTGATTCCATCTTGAAGCTTTCCACATCTCTTTTCTTCTGCTGTTCATTAATTTCATTGTTTGGTAATTTTCTTTCAAATGATTAATTGAACTAATTAAGTTTTTTTCTTTTAATGCGTGTAATACATTAATAACAGATCCTACTAAGCTTGGAGAATGTTGATTAATATCTACATGTAGCATGATAAAGCCAACTTCATCTGTTTGACCAGAAAAACGCACACACATGTCTAAATTTGACCATTTATGATCTCCTGATTTATTTATTTTTTTATAATTTCCAAGTGAATAAGCATAATGATAATCTAGCCAAGGATATACGTCTAATTTATTTGAAACTTCTACAAAGGGTTGAGCAATTTGAATAGGAAGAATATTTTGAGCTTTACCATAATCTCCAGTTTTTCTATAATGCTGAAATGAGGGCTCTAAAGTATATGCTGAAGCTAAAAAACAGTATCCTCTGTATAAAGCTTGTATCAACATTATATCCTTTTCTTTTGAAACTTTATCAAAATAATTTGGCAAAGATTTAACAGCATTATGAATAGCGCCAGGAATATCTAAATAGCCTGACTTATCATTAATTTTAACTGGCATATTATCCAAAATATTTTGAAGTTCAGAATAATCTTGAGGTAGTTTTTCAAGGGGAATACTTTGAGGCAAGAATCCATTTTCTTTACTAACATTAAAAAATCCATCAGAATATTCTTTTTTTATAAAGGCCATAATAATTGTTGTTTAATTAAATATAGTAATTCTTGTGATGTATGTAATTGATTTACTAACTTTAAGTAGTAACACTTAATTTTAATAAAATGGGAAAATTACAAAAAGATGATCTTTCAAAATTAGGACACAAAATTAATCAATTAAAGAAAAGGATTTCAAGAACAGAAGTTAGTGGAAATACAGAGAAAATAGAATTTCGAAAGATGCGAATAAGTAAAATAAAAAAACATATAAAAGAAATTATTTCAAGAAAGAAAAAAAAATGAAGAAACTATATTTAGTATTATGTGTATTAGGAATTATACTTCCATACTATCACTTAGTAAATTTTTTACAGAACAATCAGTGGTCAATGGATGGGTTTTGGAACGATATTTTTTTTGGATCACATTCAGTTTCAATGATAGCAATGGACTTAACAGTTGCTGCGTTAGCTTTTTTAATTTATTTACTATATCAATATAAATCAAAAAAAATTAAAATCTTAAAGTACATTGTTTGTCTGTTTTTAGTAGGATTTTCTTTAGCATTTCCGCTATATCTTTACGATACACACGAAAAATAATGAATTTTAAAAGTGCATTTAATCATTTAAAAAATGATAAGGTTATGCTTTTTTTGATTAGTAAATTCAAAAACGACATTACTCTAAATGATAGGTATGAATCTGATTATTCAAAGGCTATTTCAATGCTAATTATTGAGCAACAAGTAAGTTTTAAAGCTGCAATAACCATTAAAAAAAGATTTCTTACCCTAATTAAAAATAAAAGTAAAGATCAAATTCTTGAAATTGAAAATAATACAATGCAATCCATTGGAATATCACACAGAAAAGTAGATTATATCAAAAATACTTATTTGTTTTTCAGAGATAATAAAATTGATTTTGAAAAAATAAGTGAAAAACAGGTTGTGAAAGAACTGACTAGGATTAAAGGAGTTGGGAAATGGACATCAGAAATGTTTTTAATATTTATACTTTTTAAGACAAATATCTTTTCAAAAGGAGATTTAGCATTAATTAATAGTATAAAGGTCAATTATAATTTAAATCAGCTTTCAGATCAAAAGTTAGATGATTTTATAAAAAAATGGAGTCCTTACAACACCATTGCTTCACTTTTGCTCTGGAAATCAATTGAAGAAAAAGTGTTTTATCAGAAAAAGGATATATAAAAACAAGTTCAATAAAAATTAAAAAATGATCAAAAATGATCAAAAAATGATGAAAAATGATCAAAAATGATCAAAAAATGATGAAAAATGATCAAAAATGATCAAAAAATGATGAAAAATGATCAAAAATGATCAAAAAATGATCAAAAATGATCAAAAATGATCAAAAAATGATGAAAAATGATCAAAAATGATCAAAAATGATCAAAAAATGATCAAAAATTTTAAAAAGATATATTGAATAAATTATTTTTTACTTTACAAAATTTTTTATATAAAGATCAAAAAATGGCTAAAAATGATCAAAAACAGCTTAAATAAGGCTGAAAATGATAAAAAAACGTAAAAAATGCTCAAAAATGAAGTTTTTTTAAAATAAATCTTATGGCAACTTGTGGCCTAAGGATGTTTCTAGCATTCTAAACCAATCAATTTCATTTAATTTTATGTTCAAAGAATTTTTTGCAGCACTAATTCTTTCGGATTTAACTGTTCCTATTACAGGATGTATTTTTGAAGGATGTTTCAAAATCCATGACAATAATAATTGGTCTTTAGAAACACTATATTTCTTACTTAGTTCATCCAATAAAAGATGAATTCTATTATTACTCTCATTTTCCTCTTTAAATATTGATCCTAATGGACTCCAGCTCATAGGAATTATACTATTACTAAACATGTAATCTAATGAAGAATCAAACAAAGGTTTGTTATGAGATAAAGAAAATTGTATTTGATTAGCGCTAACTTGAGTTTTGGCAGAAATTAATTCAGTTTGATTATTTGTAAAATTCGAAACTCCAAATGATTTTATTTTTCCTTGAGATACTAAAATTTCGACCGCTTTAGAGATTTCATCTGGATGCATAAGAGGGCTAGGTCTATGTAATAAAAACATGTCCAAGTAATCTGCATTCAAATCTTTTATAGATTTTTCTGCACTAAATATTATATAATCTGAGTCATATTGATAATGTTTAATTTTATTTGACCTTGTTTCCCCAACATATTGAATTCCACATTTTGATATAAACTGCACTTCCTCTCGTTTTACACTTGAACTTTTAAAAGCATTTCCAAACTCTGTTTCAGTTGTGTAGTCTCCATATATATCCGCATGATCAAATGAGGTAATTCCATTTTCAATGTTAAGGTGGATTAATCTTTCCATTTCACTTGTAGAAAATGAACTTCCCCATTTTCCCCAGTTCATACAACCTTGAATAATTCTAGAAAAATTAGATTTCATTTGAATTTATTTTTTATTAAAATACTAATTAAAACTGACTTACATTTGTGAAAATTTAAAAAAAATTGATTGTCAATTACACTAAAGAATTTCGTTATAATTTAAAATTATCATTTCCTGTAATGCTTGGAATGTTAGGACATACATTTGTAGCGTTTGCAGATAACGTAATGGTTGGTCAGCTCGGTACAGCTGAACTAGCTGCAGTTTCTTTAGGTAATAGTTTTGTGTTTATAGCAATGTCTTTAGGAATTGGATTTTCGACTGCTATTACTCCGCTTGTTGCTGAGGCTGATGCATCCAATAATATTTCTGAGGGTAAAAATGCATTCAAACACGGTTTACTTCTTTGTACCATTTTAAGCGTTTTACTTTTTTTAATTATTATCTTACTTAAGCCCATAATGTATTATATGGATCAGCCCAAAGAAGTTGTAGAATTAGCTATTCCTTACTTAAATTTTGTTTCTCTTTCACTAATTCCTTTAATAGTCTTTCAGGCATTAAAACAATTTTCTGATGGACTTTCAAATACTAAATACCCAATGTATGCAACAATATTGGCTAACGTAATAAACATAACATTAAATTACTTGCTAATTTTTGGAACATTTGGCTTTCCTGAGTTGGGAATAACTGGAGCTGCTATAGGAACTCTTATATCAAGAATTATTATGGTTTACTTTTTATGGATGATTTTCAAAAATAAAGAAAAGTTTAAGCCATATATAACAGGGTTTAATCTCAGAAAAATTGAAAAAAAAGTTACTAGTAAACTTTTTAACCTAGGGTTTCCATCGGCTCTACAAATGTTTTTTGAAGTTGGAATTTTTACTGCTGCCATTTGGTTGAGTGGAGTTTTAGGAAAAAATCCACAAGCAGCAAACCAAATAGCACTAAACTTATCAAGCATGACTTTTATGGTAGGTATAGGTCTTTCAGTTGCTGCAATGGTAAGAGTAGGAAATCAAAAAGGATTAAATGACTTTGTTTCACTTAGAAGAATTGCGTTTTCTATTTTCTTTTTAACTTTTTTAATTGAAATTATTTTTGCATCATTTTTCTTGGTATTTAGAGATTGGCTTCCAACTTTATACTTAGATCAAAATACCCTTGTCAATATAAATGACAATAAAGAAGTAGTTATTATAGCTTCCAAACTTTTATTAGTAGCGGCTTTTTTTCAAATCTTTGATGGACTACAAGTAGCCATTTTAGGTGCTCTTAGAGGACTGCAAGATGTTAAGATTCCTGCTTTTATTACTTTTATCTCATATTGGATTATCGGATTTCCAGTTTCTTACTACTTAGGTTTACATACATCACTTGAAAGTATAGGAATATGGATCGGTCTTTTCACGGGTCTATTTGCAGCCTCAATTTTACTTTATTTAAGATTTAATTATTTAACAAAAAAATTAATTAGTAGCGAACTCAAATCCAAACGTCATTTTTAGCTGTTAAATTATTTGAATCTTCTTCACCAGTATTAACTACACCTTTTGGTTCAATTAACATAATTTGAGATTCTTTTTTGGACTTAGGTTTATGTTCAACTCCAGCAGGGACTACAAACATTTCTCCTTCTTTAATTTTAACAAACCCGTCTCTAAATTCGATCTCAATTTCTCCTTTAATTACTATAAAGGTCTCGTCAGTTTCTTTATGACTATGCCAAATAAATTCACCTTTAATTTTTGCTATTTTAAATTGATAGTCGTTCATTTCAGCAATGACTTTTGGCTGCCATTGTTCACTAAATAATTTATACTTATTACTAATTTCTATCGATTTGTAATCCATAATCAATCTTTTTTAAATAGTATTTCTTTTTAAAGTTATAATTAAAATAAAAAACATTTTTTAAATTTGAGAAAAATATAAAAATGAGAACACGCTCAATGCTTAGATCTGGAAATCCATCTTTAAATTCAAAAGTTTTTGAAAACCTAGAAAGGCCAAAAAACGGACCGCTACTTCGTGATGATGTGATGACCATTCAAGGAACTGTTGATAAAACAGGTATTTCTCTAGCACTTCTAATATTTGCAGGCTATTTTGCATACGTTCCTAATGGATTAATGTTCATGATAATTGGAGGACTAGGAGGTCTCATTGTCGCCATTGTAACAATATATAAAAAAACTTGGGCTCCAATTACAGTTCCATTATATGCAATGCTTGAAGGGCTTTTATTAGGATCTATTTCTTATATGTACGGTCAAATGTATGATGGAATCGTTCTAAATGCTGTAATCTTAACAGTTTCTATTTTAATCTCACTCCTGTTTGTTTATAAATCAGGCTATATTAAAGTGACTGAAAACTTTAAACTTGGTGTTGCTGCTGCAACCGGAGGAATAGCTTTAGTTTATTTGTTTAGTTTTTTTGGAAGTTTTTTTGGAATTAATATTTCATTTTTAGATCCTAATAATGGGTCTTTAATGAGTATAGGAATAAGTTTATTTATAGTAATAATCGCATCTTTAAATCTTGTAATGGATTTTGATTTCATTGAGGAAGGCGCAGAAAGAGGGGCTCCAAAATATATGGAGTGGTATGGTGCATTTGGTCTTTTAGTTACGCTTGTTTGGCTTTACCTTGAGATCCTAAGACTACTTGCTAAATTAAATTCAAGAAAATAATATATTAAACTAAATCTGAGTTCATGACTTTGGTCCATACCGATACAAAGTCATTTACAAATTTTTCTTTATTATCATCTTGAGCGTAAACCTCAGAATAAGATCTAAGTATAGAATTAGATCCAAAGATAAGGTCAACAGCGCTAGCGGTCCATTTCACATTTCCTGAACTTCTATCAATAATCTCATATTTATTATTACCCACAACACTCCACTTATTATTCATGTCCAATAAATTAACAAAGAAATCATTTGATAAAACACCAATTTGATTTGTCAACACACCATCTTTACTACCACCGTAATTAGTATCTAACACTCTCATTCCGCCTACAAGTACAGTCATTTCAGGAGCTGTAAGTCCCAACAGTTGTGATCTGTTCAGCATCATTTCCTCCGTATTGTCTTTGTGACTCTCTTTAACCCAATTTCTATATCCATCCGCTAATGGCTCAAGATTTCCGAAAGAATTTTCATCTGTCATTTCTTGAGTAGCATCACCTCTTCCAGATTTAAAAGGCAAATTAATATTGTATCCAGCTGCTTTTGCAGCTTCCTCAAGTGCAGAGTTTCCTGCTAAAACAATAGTATCTGCCAAACTAATTCCAAATTCAGATGCAATTGGCTCTAAGACAGACAAAGTTGTCGCTAAACGTTTAGGTTCATTACCTTCCCAATTGTTTTGAGGTGAAAGTCTAATTCTAGATCCGTTTGCGCCTCCTCTTAAATCTGATCCTCGAAAAGTTCTAGCACTATCCCAAGCGATCGTAATTCGATCAGAAATAGAAAGATTTGATTCCGTAATTTTAGTTTTCACATCCTCAATATTGTAATCTGATTTTCCAGTAGGAATCGGGTCTTGCCAAATTAAATCTTCAGACGGAAAGTTTGGCCCAATATATCTATTTCTAGAACCCATATCTCTGTGAGTTAACTTAAACCAAGCTCTAGCAAATGTTTCAGAGAAATATTCTTGATCATCTTTAAATTTTAATGAAATTTCTCTGTAGATTGGATCTTCTTTCATCGCCATATCAGCATCCGTCATTATTGGATTTTGTCTAATTTTAGGATTGTTTGCATCAACAGGTTTTTTATTTTCATCAATACTAACAGGTTCCCATTGCCAAGCTCCAGCTGGACTTTTTCTTAACTCCCAATCATGACTAAATAGCATGTCAAAATAACCATTATCCCATTTTGTTGGGTTAGTTGTCCATGCTCCTTCCAAACCACTAGTTATTGTGTTAGCTCCATTACCTTTAGGATTAATCCAACCAAATCCTTGATCTTCAATATTAGCACCCTCAGGTTCAGGACCTAAAATACTATCGTCTCCGTTACCATGAGCTTTACCTACAGTATGTCCACCGGCAGTAAGCGCGACGGTTTCTTCATCATTCATAGCCATTCTTGCAAAAGTTTCTCTAACGTGAAGGGCAGTTTTCAAAGGGTCAGGCTTTCCGTTAACTCCTTGAGGATTAACATAAATTAAACCCATATGAGTAGCTCCTAATGGCTGTTCTAGTGTTGAAGGATCTTCTAAATTATCATAACGCTCTTCACTTGGAGCTAAAAATTCATTTTCAGAACCCCAATAAATATCTTTTTCTGGATGCCATATATCTGTTCTTCCGTAAGAAAATCCAAAAGTTTTAAGCCCCATACTTTCATAGGCAATGTTACCGGCCAAAATAAATAAATCAGCCCAGCTAATATTATTTCCATACTTCTTTTTAATTGGCCAAAGTAGGCGTCTAGCTTTATCTAAATTACCATTGTCAGGCCACGAGTTGAGCGGAGCAAATCTTAAATTTCCTGTTCCAGCTCCGCCTCTTCCATCTCCAGTTCTGTATGTTCCAGCGGCATGCCATGCCATTCTAATCATTAATCCACCATAATGTCCCCAGTCGGCTGGCCACCAATCTTGTGGCTCAGTCATTAGTTCATGCATTTCTTTTTCAAGTGATTTAAAATCTAAATCTTTAACAGAATCTCTATAATTAAAATCATTTCCAAAAGGATTTGATTTTGTATCATGTTGATGTAGTATATCCAAATTCAATGATTTTGGCCACCATTTTGTTACTGAATTTTCTTGAGTAGAGGTTGAGCCGTGCATAAATGGGCACTTTCCAGATGAATTAGAATTGTTTTGCATGTTATTTGTATTTGATATTAAAAGCTTTGCTATTTATAATATTAAAAATAAAATAGGTGAATATAAAAACCTAATAATAAAAGTTAATTTTTTTTAAAAATATGGAATTAAATTATTCGAAAATCATTGATAAAATTGAATCAATAGACCCCGTTAAATATGCACAAAATCGAAATTTTGTGGATGGTTCAGTGACTAAATTATCGCCTTACATTTCAAGAGGAGTGATTTCAACTAAATATGTATTTGAAAAAATTCTTGAAAGAGAAATTCCCTTTTGGAAAATCGAAAAATTTGTACAAGAATTATGTTGGAGAGACTATTGGCAACTAATTTGGAAACGTGAAGGAAGCCGAATTGATTCTGACTTAAAAAGAACTCAAGATGGAGTAATCAATCATTCAATTTCAAAGTCAATAATTGAGGCTAAATGCGGTATTGAGGCTATTGATGACAGTGTAAATAAACTTTATCAGACTGGCTATATGCACAATCATAACCGTATGTATTTAGCATCGACAGCATGTAATGTTGCAAAAAGTCATTGGCTAAATCCCGCAAAATGGATGTACTTTAATTTGTTTGATGGGGATTGGGGAAGTAATGCTCTAAGCTGGCAGTGGGTTTGCGGGAGTAACAGTAATAAAAAATACTATGCTAATCAGGAAAATATTAACAAATATTGCTACACTCGTCAAAGAAATACATTTCTTGATATAGATTATTCTAAGTTTGAATCACTACAAATTCCAAAGAATTTAAAAGAAACTGAAAATTTAAAACTATCAACTAAATTACCCGAAAATAAATTTTTAGAAATTGATAATAACAGTCCTACTCTAATTTATAATTACTACAATTTAGACCCTAAATGGAGACAAGAAAAAAACTATAACAGAATTTTTCTATTAGAGCCTAAGACATTTGAAAAGTACCCTGTTTCTTCGAAATGTATCGATTTTGCAATTGAATTGTCCAAAAACATAAAAGGCATTCAAATATATGTTGGCTCATTTTTTGATTTAATAAAACAGTATGATATTAAAAATACTTTATATAAAGAACATCCCTTAAATAATTATCAAGGAATTAAAGATTCTAGAGACTGGATGTTTGAAACCCATGAAAATGTAAAATCTTTTTTCAGTTATTGGAAAAAGTGTAAAAAAGAATTGAAAATTAAAAATATAATAAAATGAAAAAATTAACTCTATTACTGTCATTAATTATTATCTCGTGTAGCTCATCTGATGAAGAATTTGAAGTTGCTGAAAGCACCCAATTTAAATATATTAACTATATGACTTTAACAAACGAAAATACCGGTGGTGGATCACAAAAAGCATATTTGAGCTCAGGAGTTACTGAGGAACAAGCTTTGTTTTGTTATTGTAGTGAATTATGTTCTCGCGAAATAATTTCTGTTTACGAGATACAACGTAATGAAGGAACAAACGAAATTAGATATAAAATAAACCCATCAGACGATTACAAAACGATATCCTACAAGGATTGGTGTACTAAGTCCAATTAATTGTATCTTGAACTTGAATGTCAAGACCAAAACAAGAGGAATATACTTCGTTTTTTAGTAACTACATCGATCTAACAAATGGAAATAATTACAATGAACTTATTAAAAATCATGATGAAATTATTTGTGATTTTTGGACTAAAATTCCCTTTGAAAAATGGATGTTTTCTTATGCAGATCACAAGTGGTCAATCAAGCAATTATTTCAACATGTTATTGATACCGAAAGAATTCTAGCTTTCAGGGCATTATCAATCGCCCGAAAAGAACCTAATCCATTGAGTAGTTTTGATGAAAATGAATATG
>CABXBY010000019.1 GCA_902510655.1 uncultured Bacteroidota bacterium
CTATGGCTTTTTACAATGCTTATGGAGATATGGAATTGGATAAAATGGTAGAATTATCTGAAGATGTTGTAAAATTTCATCCAGGAGATATGGCAGGTGTTGTGGATGTTGACACTTCAAATACTGATTTTGTGAGTGAAAGACAGTCAACTTTTAAATCTGTTAAAAGAACTATGCATAATGTCACCCCAATTGCAGTTGAAGGATCAGAAAACTACACAGTAGTTTCAATCAATTTTACTGAAGAAATCGAACATAAAGATGGTTCATCTTCTTCACAACACTACTTTGAAAGAATACATGTTGTTAATGGAAAAGTTAACAGAGTCGTTCAATGGATGAGACCTTGGGAATAAAATTAATTATAAAAAAAGTATTATGAAAAAACTACTATTACTATTGATTACTATAACTGCTGTTAGTTGTAATCAATCAAATGTTACTATTGTTGAATTTGAAGATGAAAAATCAAATGCAATTAGAGGACATTATGAACATTATCTAAATAATGATATTGATGGATTAAAAAAACTTTGGGCAGATGATGATAAAATTGTTTTATGGCTTGGAAGTGTTGAACAATCTCCTTTATCAGAACTCATTGGATTAATTGGAGCTCAGCATACTGCATTTGATAATATTCAATTATTGAATATTCAAGGAGCAGATGAGCCTATTTATGTTGAAACAAAGGCTTATCAAAGTGGTCAAACTTGGACTAATACATGGTTTAAATGGTCAGCAGTTGGAAAAACAAGTGGAAATATAATTGAACTTCCTGCTCATCTATCTTTTAGATGGGAGAATGGTGAAATAGTTGAAGAAGTACATTTATTTGATCCCACATTAATGAAAGCTGAACTAGAACTTTTTGCTAGTTCACAACAATAAAAAATATTTATTAAATATTAAAAAAATCCTTGCTAACGCAGGGTTTTTTTATTTAAAAATCAATCGAGAAATTTTTCCATTTCCTGCTGCATAAGCTACAGTATCATTTAAAAATCTAACAGTATAATACCCATCATCACTGAAATGCTTCCAGCTATGCCCACTATCGTAGGAATAGTCTATTCCATTAAAACCAACAGCTAGTAATTTTTTTCCATTACTATTTGGAAAATATTGAACACAACTTCTATATCCAGGATTATTATTATTAGCTATTGTTTTCCAAGTCTTTCCTCCATCTCTAGTGATAATTTTATTTAAACTATCTATATCAGGTTTAGTATAGTCCCCTCCAATAGCATACCCATTATTCTTATCATAAAAATCAATACTAAATATTCCAGTTGTAGATTCTCCTTGTAAAATAGGGGTACTAAAAATTTGCCAGCTCCTCCCCTTATCTTTTGAAAAATACACTCTACTATTTATTCCCCCACTTGCAATCCAAGTATAATTATCAATAATTGAAATATTAGTGTCACTTGCTGCAAAAAACCCTTCTGAATCTTTAACATCACTAAAAACAGAACAGTCCAATTTATTCCAAGATTCTCCCCCATCTCTTGTTATAATAACACTTATACAATTATCTGTATAATCACCCACTGCAATTCCTTCATTATCATTCCAAAACTCAATAGAATCATAAAACACTTGAGGATGGGTCTCTTTGTATACAACATTACCATTTTTGTAAAGCAATGCAGGGTTTCCAATTGACATTGCAAACACATCTTTTTCGGTAACAGCTAAAGACCTGAAATTTGGAACAATTGAATCGTTTTCAATTTCATAATTAATTTCTGTAATAACATCGCTTTTATCTATGTCAAAATAAAGGATAGATCCGTTTGAAGTGGCAGAATATACTTTATTGTTCTTAATTTCTATTGCTCTAATATTTATATTTGAATCTATTAAAACAGGACTAATTTTTAAACTTGAAATTTCACTATCTATAGAACAGGAACTAAATACCAATAGAATTAATAAATAAAAAAAAGTCTGTCTTGTCATAATTTAAATTTTCTATTATTAAATTTAAAGGAATTAAAATTAACAATCATGAAGAATTTTTTTGTATCAATATTATTAATTACAATATTATACAGTTGTAATAAAGAACAAAAACCAAGAATTGCAATAGCAGGACTTGCAATAGAATCAAGTACTTTCTCTCCTGCAAAAACTTTAGAATCTGACTTTAAAGCTAGACTCGGAGATGATGTTTTTAGTTACTACCCATTTTTACAAAAAGATTCTATTAACAGACAAAGAGCAGAATGGATTCCAACTATAAGAGGTCATGCTCTTCCTGGTGGAATAGTGACAAGAGAAGCTTACGAGTCATTAGTTACTCAAACATTAAAAAGATTAAAAGAGAATTTGCCGTTCGATGGATTGTTTTTTGATATTCATGGCGCAATGAGTGTCGAGGGAATTGACGATCCAGAGGGAAATTTTATAAAACGAGTTAGAGAAGTTGTTGGTTATGATACTTTAATATCTACATCAATGGATCCTCACGGAAATGTTTCACATGAGTTAGCCGAAGAAACTGATCTTATAACAGCTTACAGAATGTCTCCTCATGAAGATGCTATTGAGTCCAAAAGAAGAGCCGTTACTAATTTAATAGAAAGATTAAAATCAGGAAAAGGAAAACCGCTTTACAAATCAAGAATCAAAGTGCCTATTCTTTTACCAGGTGAAAAGACAAGCACCAGAATAGAGCCAGGTAAAAGTTTATATGCCAAAATAGATCCTGAAACTAAAAAAGAAGGTGTTATAGATGCTGCTATTTGGATGGGATACCCTTGGGCTGATGAACCTAGAAACCATGGTGTCGTTATTGTTTATGGTGATGACAAGGACGAAGTAGCAAAGTCTTCTGAGTACTTGGCAAAAAGTTTCTGGGACGTGAAAGATGAATTTGTATTTGTTGCACCAGTTGGAACATTAAAAGAAAGTATAAATCTTGCTTTAAATAGTAAAACAAAACCATTTATTATAAGTGATATGGGCGACAACCCTACCGCTGGAGGTGCAGGAGATGTCACATGGACTCTTGATAAATTATTAAATAGAAAAGAATTTAAAGATAAAAACGGACCATCATTAATATATGCTTCAATTCCTGGTCCAAACCTCATTGAAAATGCTAAAAATCTTAAAGTTGGTGATTATGTTGAAGGATATGTAGGTGCAGATGTAGACAATAGATTTTCTCCTCCTATTTTATTAAAAGGCATCATTAAATCTATTAAAAAAGGGGATATCAATGCTAAGACTGAAATAGTTGTTCAAAATGGAAGTATTAACGTTATTGTTACACAGAAAAGAAAGCCCTATCATTATATTAAAGATTTTACAGATTTGAATTTAAACCCTAGTGAATCCGATATTGTAGTTGTAAAAATTGGATACCTAGTTCCAGAACTTTATAATATAAACAAAGGCTGGATAATGGCTCTAACACCTGGTGGTGTAGATCAAGATCTTTACAGATTAGATTACAAAAGAATTCAACGTCCAATGTTTCCAATTGATGAATTTAAAAACGATCCAGATTTAAAAGCAGTTTTTATTCCAATGTCAAATTGAAATTATTTTTTTAAATTTTGTAAATAAAAATTCTTGAGTTGTATTAAATGGAGTGTTATGAACACTGATTTCTGATTTAATTAACTTAAAATCATTTTTAAGTAAATTAGAAATAGAGTTCTTGCTGTATCTTGAAACTTCAAGACCGCTACATTTTAAGGGTCCATTTTCTGAAAATGTGGCTATTATTAAGTCCGCATCAATATTTAATGAATTTTTTAAAAGTTTTATATAATTCTTTATTTCTAAGCTATCCTTTAAAAAATGAAATGCAGCACGATCATGCCAAAGGTCGTATTTATGTTTTGGTTTAAAATCATTTATATCTGATACAATCCAATTAACAAGTTTTGATTTTAAACCTAACCTTTTTTTAGTTTTCTCAATGGATTTTAATGAAATATCTAAAACCGAAACATTCGTATAACCAAGGTTTAGTAAATTATCTACCAGCCTACTCTGCCCCGCTCCAATATCTATTATATGTGAATCTAGATTTAAATTTAAACTACAAATAAAATCAAGTGAAAGTTTTGGTGATTTTTGAAACCAACTTACTTCATTTTCATTCTTTTTGTGATAGACTTCTTGCCAATGTTCTTCAAGACTTTTGTTCATATTTCAATAATATCTTATAAAAATAGACTCTTATTAGTAAAATTAAACTACATTCGCCAAAAATTAATAAAATATTTAATATGAAAAATGGAATTGTAAAATTCTTTAACGGTTCAAAAGGATATGGTTTTATCAAGGAAGAAGGAGTGGAAAAAGATCATTTTGTTCACGCTTCAGGATTAATTGACAGAATCGATGAAAACGACAAAGTTGAATTTGAATTAGAAGAAGGTCCAAAAGGTCTTAGTGCTGTCAACGTAAAGAAAATTGACTAATTAATTTTAGTAAAATTTTAGTATAAACTCTTTTTTTAAGAGTATATAAATGACAAAGGTTGTTTCTCTTGAAACAGCCTTTTTTTGTTTGAAAAAATTTAAAATTATAATTAGAAAAGTTTAAGTTTTAACAGTTTTCTTAGTAACTAAATAAATTCCAACAAAAATCAAAACCATCCCCACAACACTGACAAGTGTTAACGAATCGCTTTTAGTTGAAATTGCGAAAACAATCCCAACAATTGGTTGAAGATAAATAAATGAACTTACAGATGAAGCACTTAATTTAGTTAAAGCATAAGCATTAAATAAATATGTAAAGAAAGTAGTTCCAACCACAACAAAAATCATTGGAATAATAGCCTCTTTTATTGGAAGATTTATCCAATCAATTTCAGAAAATTGACTTATTGTTACTGGAAAATTCATAATCACTCCTAATAAAAATAACCATTTAAGTAAAGTGATAATATTATATTTAGCAATAAGAGGTTTTACTAAAACTAGATAAAGACCGTAAGCAAAAGAGTTAACAATAAACAAAAGGTTTCCAAGAGGTATATTTGGAGCATTATCACCTGTTTTTGCTGTATAAAGCACCAATATTAAAGCACCAATAAAACCTGAAATTATTCCAAAAGCTTTCATGCTTTCAATTTTTTCTTTTAATAAAATAGCAGAAAAAATAAATACGATAATTGGAGAAAGGGTAATCATTACAGAACTATTCACCGGAGTGGATAATTCTAATCCTTTAAAAAAAGCTAGCATATTTATAACCATTCCTAAAAAAGAACAAAGAATGATTCTAGGCCAATCGTTTCTGTCTATTTTTTCTGAATTAATAAATAAACTAACAGTCCAAAACAATAAAGAAGCTCCAATAACTCTTAAAAGAATAAAAGCAAAAGGTCCTATGTAAACAGGCATTACGTTTTTAGCAACAGTATGATTTAAACCATATATCAATGTTGCACCAAAAGCTGCTAAAAAACCTAAAGATCTATTACTCAATTAATAAGATTATTATATATTGTAAAGGTAATTTATATTATAACAAACTATGAATCTTAAAAAATTATTTTCATTAATAATCATCACTTTTTTCTTCTCATGTTCAAATCATAATTACGAGTCCGTTATTAAAGATGATTCGTTTAGAAAAACTATAAAAAGTGGAAATTTTGCTGAACTAAGCGATGGGTTTACTTATTACCAGATTGATAACAGATTTAATGAAAACACATTAGTGTTTATACACGGGTTTTCGGTTCCATCATACATATGGGATAAAACATATAACACTGCTAAAGAAAAAGGGTTTAAGGTTATTAAATTAGATTTATTTGGACGAGGTTTTTCAGATAACCCTGATTTGGACTATACAGATGAATTATTTGCAAATCAAGTTATTGAGCTTCTTCAAGAACTTGAAATAAGTAAGGCAACATTTTTGGGATTATCAAATGGAGGGAGAGTTATTTCAAAATTAGCAGACTTAAAACCAAACATGGTTGAGAAACTGGTTTACGTTTCTGCTTCAAGTTTTAATACTCATAATGAAATTGTTGATAAAAGTGTTTCTGAAAAGGAAATAAATGAATTTATAATAAGTAAATATCCTACAATATCTTCTGGGCAATTATCAGACTTTAAATATCCTGAAAACTATCCTTCTTGGGATGATGAATACGAAGAATTATTAAAATTTACAGGTTTTGCAAGAGCTTTAATTTCTACAGTAAAAAACCACACGAATTTAGATTTAGAAAATAAAGAAATTAGCGATTCAAACAAAAAAGTATACACTATTTGGGGAGACAGTGATTCTGTTATTGTTTATAATAATATAAAAGACAAATTAAATAAGCTTTTTCCAAATAGATTTGAATATACAGTACCTAATTCTGGACATCTTCCTCACATTGAAAATCAAATTGATTTTGAAAAATATTTATTTGATGTTGTTTTAAAATAGTAATTTATTCAGGAAATAATGAAGGATTTTTCTGTTTAATCAAATAACCTTTTTTTCTAATATAATCTGGATAATTAAGCTCTTTTATAATAATACCAGTGTTGCTTTCCAACCAATCCGCTACCAGATGTCTATGGCAAAATTTTGTTTTTGCACAATTACACATTAAAATAGGTTCTAATCCGGCTGTAAGTAAATTAATGTGTTCTAAAACATTAATAGCATTTAACTCAGAAAGCATATCATTATATTCATTAATAAATTTTTCTTCAGTTATTTTTTTTCTTTTAAAATTATCCAACAATCTAAAGTTGGGAGCTAAAGCTTTGTATTCAAACATAATATCAGAGGAATTAGATGGAAACAATGATATTGATACTCCACCATCAATTTCTGTATTCTTTAATATGTTAAAACTTGCTGTTTTGATAAAAAAAATTTAAAACAATTTAGATAATTTTATCAAATTCTCAAAAAAAATAAAAAATTCATAGAAGAATCTTATTTATAGAAGTAGACTTTCAAAAAAAAAGATGATTTTTAACACTAAAAATTTTTATTCTTAACATTATTTTAACATATTTGTTAAAAATCAAATAATTATATATGAAAAAACTAAACTTTTTAATGACATTATCTCTTATGTTAGTGTCATTCTGGGGATTTAGTCAGCAAGTTACCATTACTGGTAACGTAGCTGATGACAGTAGTCTTGCTCTCCCTGGAGCAACAGTTATAGTTGAAGGCACCTCTAACGGTGTTACAACTGATTTTGACGGAAATTATTCAATTATTGCAAGTGTTGGAGACGTATTAGTCTTTAGCTATGTAGGTTTTGAAACTAAGACCGTTACTGTTGGAAAAGACAGAAAAATTAACATTCTACTTAACACAAGTAATGAGCTTGATGAAGTAGTTGTTACTGGAATTACAACAAGAAACTTAAAACGATCTGTAAGTAGTACAGTTGTTGTTGATGCTGCCCAAATTGAGGGTGTGGCAATGGCTTCACCTGACGCTGCCCTTCAAGGTAGAGTTGCTGGATTAAGAGTTGTTTCATCATCTGGAACGCCTGGTTCACCAACTTCTATTCGAATCAGAGGTGAAGGATCAATTACTGGTTCAAACTCACCATTGTTCGTTATAGATGGAGTACCTGTTGTTAATGGTTCATACAGTCAGCTAACAACTGATTTAGGTATTTTATCAATGATAAATCCTTCGGATATTGAAAGTATTACTGTACTTAAAGATGCTTCAGCTACTGCTCCTTATGGTGCGAGAGGTTCAAATGGTGTAATTGTTATTACAACTAAATCTGGTTCTGCTGGTGAAGTTTCATACCAAATTACAAGTAATTATGGTTTCCAAAACTACGCACTTGATCAACGACCAATGCTTACTGGAAATCAAAGATTAGAATTAGCTGCTGAAACGTTAATTAACGATTATGGCTTTGCTAAAGATGCTGCTGTAAACTACGCTCTAGCAAACTTTCCTGGAGCTGCTGCATGGGACGCTGGTGGAAGAGTTGATGGAAACTGGGATGAAGCTGTAAAAGTTAAAGATGCTCCCGATGCTGTTTATAATTTCTCTGCCTCAGGCGGAAATGCTACTGAAAACTTTAGACTTTCCCTTGGTCATAGAAAAACCATGGGTACATCAATTGGAATAAATTACGAAAGTGTAAGTGGTTCTTTTGATTACAAGAAAAAAGCGGGTAAAGTTGATTTACAAACTAGCGTTAGAGTTTCTAATGCTGTTCAACAGGGTCAATTAGAAGGTGGATCATATTTTGGAGCTCCTCAGATGACTAGAATTTTCATGTCTCCGTATCAACAAATTTATGCTGCTGATGGATCTTTAAATACAAACTTATCAACTGGTATTTTTAATTCTGTTTATTTAGCTGAAAATAATATTAATAAAACGGATTCGACAAGAGCATTGTCCAATACATCATTTACATATTCATTTTCTGATAATTTAAAGTTTCAATCTAGATATTCATTAGATTATAACCTAACTAATAATCATCAATTTAACAACGCTATTCACGGAGATGGTCGTAGTGATAATGGTACAGCATATCAATCAAACGGAAGATCGTTTAATTGGAGATTTGCTAATCAATTAAAATGGGATCAAACTTTTAATGATGTCCATTACGTTTCAGCACTAGCTCAAATGAGTTTTCAAAAACAGAAATATGACTTTTTAAGTTCATCAGGTGAAAACGTTGCAACTACTGATTTAATATATGTTTCAAGTTTCCAAACTAACCAATCTGCTTCTGGATCGTTTAGCGACTGGAAAGAATTAGGGTATCTAGCATTGATAAACTATTCTTATGATGACAAATATATTGTTGATCTTTCTTACAGATACGATGGATCATCAAGATTTGCGATGGATTATAGGTTTGGTGGATTCTGGTCTGCTGGTTTAGCTTGGAATTTAACTGAAGAAGATTTTCTTGCAGATAATAATATTATAAATGATCTTAAATTAAGAGTATCTCTTGGTGAAACAGGAAACAACAATGTTGGCCTAAACGCTTACCAATCGTTATTTGGATATGGAGGTTCTTATGATGATAATGGTGCTGTTTCTCCGTCATCATTTGGTAATGCTATTTTATCTTGGGAAAAACTATCTCAATATGATATAGGACTTGATTTTAGTTTATTAGACAATAGAGTTTCTGGTTCAATTGTTGCTTTTAATAAGCAAACAAGTGATTTATTACAAAGTGTTCCCCTATCTAGAACATCTGGTCATAATTCTCAGTCACAAAATATTGGTGAGGTTCAAAATAAAGGTATTGAAATTGAGCTTTCATCTGATGTTATAAGAACAGATAACTTTAGTTGGAATATTTATTCTAACTATGCAACTCTAGATAACAAGATAACAAAACTTGCCACAGATGCCGAAGGAAATGATTTAAATATTGACGGTGGATACACTAGATCAAGAGTCGGTGAAGAATTAAGAGGATGGTATCTAAGACAATGGGCAGGTGTAAATTCAGACACAGGTAACCCAATGTACTATAAAGGTGGTGAAGACAATGATATGACAATAGTAAACTCTTTGACTGCTGCTGAACAAACAGCCGTTGGAAAAAGATTACCAACGTACACTGGAGGTCTTGGAACTAGAGTTAACTGGGGAGGTTTTTATGCTGATGCTAATTTTTATTTTTCAGGTGGAAATAAAATATATGAAAGATGGAATTGGTATTCTCAAGCAACAAATCTACTATCAGTTGTATACTATCAAGGAGCTGCTTCCCTTATGGACAGATGGCAAAAACCTGGTGACATAACTAACGTTCCTAGAATGAGATACAGTACTAACAGAAATAATACTGGATCTGGTAATTCAACTAGATTTTTATATGACGGAGATTACGTTAGACTTAGAGATCTTGTAGTTGGTTATAACGTTAACAGAGATGCTGCTGAAAAATTAGGTTTTGACTCAATCGGAATTAATTTAAAAGGAACAAACATCTGGACTTGGGTAAAAGATGATGATCTACAAACGGATCCTGAAGTTGCTTTTAGCGGAAGTTGGGAAATTTACACTCCTATTATTAAGTCAATCTCAGTAGGTTTAAATTTAAAATTTTAATAATATGAAAAATATATACAAATACTTACTAATATTTACCGCATCTGCTCTAGTAGTTTCATGTGGTGAAAGCGATCTTGAGCCAACATTGGCTTTGGATAAGGATTTAGACAGTGGAATTACTTCTGCTGCAGATTTAGGTTTTGTTTTAAACAGTGCTTATGACAGAATGAGTGTTACAGGATACTACGGAAGAGACCAAATCATTATGGGTGATGTTAGAACTGACAATGCTTACAGTAATCAAAACTCAGGTAGATTTGCTAGATCTGACATGGATTACGTTCCTGAAGGATTTGGACCTTGGACTGAGATATACAGAGCGATAGCGATTACTAATATTGTAATCAATGCTGATACTTCTAATTTAACAGGAAGTGCAGCTCAAATTACTCACATACAAGGACAAGCACATGCTTTAAGAGCTTTGCTTCATTTCGATTTACTTCAAAATTACGGACAACATTTTATTGATGGTCAAGGTGGTGCAAGTTCTTTAGGAGTTCCTTATGTAAAAACTTATAAAGACCCTGCTAATCTACAACCAGCAAGAGGAACTGTTGTTTCTAATATTGGTGATATTGCTGCTGATTTAACTAGTGCTATTGGCATGATGGACGATTCATTTAATGTTTCAACTAGTTACATGTCGAAAGCTGGCGCTTATTCAATACTTGCAAGGGCTACATTGTATGCTGGATCTGTTGATCCAAGCTTATATGCAACTGCTGATTCAGCGGCTAAATGGGTAATTGCCAACTCTGGAGCAACTCCAGTTAGTGCTTCTGGTTTTGCTTCTTCTTATTCGACAGACAATGCTTCAAATTCATTATTTGAATTGGCCTTCTCTGGAACTGATAACAGAGGATCTAACGGTATAGCTTACATTTTAAGAGGAACTTCATATGGTGATGTTAGAATACTAACTGGTGACGGAACAAATCCTGATCTTTTGGATATTTATGGAGCAGATGACGTTAGAGGAGCTGCAGATATGATTGGTACAGCTCAAGGATATCCAACAATGCTTGGTAAATTTCCAAGTATGAACGGATCTGATAATGTTACACTTTTTAGAGTAGAAGAAATGCATTTAATTGCTGCAGAAACAAGTTTAAGAGCTGGAAATGCTGCAGATGCATTATCTTATTTAAATAACATTCCTGCAATTAGAGGATTAGGTGCTGATTACTATGCTTCTGCAACTTTAGAAAATATTTTAGAAGAAAGAAGAAAAGAATTTGCATTTGAAGGTCTTAGATTTCATGACTTATCTAGAATGGGAAAAGACATGCCAGTAATTGATTCGTTTAAACAATTAAACGATGATTTAACTGGAACACCTCCTACTTATGGATCTTACAGATATGCATATCCTATCGCTCTTTCTGAGAGAAATGCGAATCCAAATATGGTTCAAAATTACGGATATTAATATCTGAATAACCAAAGATATATAATAAAAAACCCGCTTTAATGCGGGTTTTTTTATTTATGAAATGGATATAATAAACATAACTTACATATGGATGTTGATAGCTTTAATAGTTTTCCCAATAAACCTCGTATACAAAGCTCCTTACGGAAAACATTCAACTAAAAAATGGGGAAAATCCATAGACAACAAAACAGGTTGGACATTGATGGAATTACCAGCTCTTTTAACTTGTCCGTTAACTTATTTTACAATTGTTGAGGAAATAAATTTAAGTATAGTGTTTATTATTTTATGGATTACACATTATTTTAATAGAACCATAATTTACCCATTGAGAATAAAAACAAAAGGAAAAAAAATTCCAATTGCTATAGTAGCCTCAGCATTTTTCTTTAATATGGTAAATGGTTTTTTTAATGGATACTTCTTAACATTAGTGCAATTTGAATCCATTTCACATATGTATTTAATATTAGGATTAATAATATTTATTATTGGATTTTACATAAATATTTCCTCAGATAACATACTTATCAAATTAAGAACAAAACAAAAGGGATATGTCATACCAAAAGGAAAACTGTTTAATTATGTTTCGTGTCCTAATTTCTTTGGAGAAATAATAGAATGGTTAGGTTTTGCAATAATGACATTAAATCCAGGATCTTTATCGTTTTTAATATGGACTATTTGTAATCTTATACCAAGATCAATAGCGCACCATAAATGGTATCAAGATAATTTTGAAAATTATCCTAAAAAAAGAAAGGCGGTTGTACCCTACTTTTTATAAATTAAAAAAGTTTCTCAGAGTAAATCATGTAAATTGTCAGCAACGCGAAAATTGAAGCAAAAAAAACAGCTCCAGCTGCTATATCTTTTATAAATCCAATTTTTTTGTTGTGATCAGGATGAATAAAGTCTGCTAATTTTTCAATAGCAGTATTTAAAGATTCTGCACTTAAAACTAAACAGATTGCTAAAACTTGAAATAACCATTCTATTTGAGAAATCTCAAAATAAAATCCAGCAATTATAAACATCAAAGCAATTAAAGATTGTGCTTGAATAGAATGCTCAGTTTTTAATAGTAGAAAAGCGCCTTTAATTGAATAAAATACTGCTTTAATTCTACCCGTTATAAATTTTAACATAATTATTAATAGAATGCTAATATAAAATTAATTTGAGACAAAAATTTTCATAAATTACTTGGTATGGTTATTGAACTTTATTAATAATGAAAAAATATATTCTTCTTCTAATTTTAACCAGTATTAATTTAAGCTATTCGCAGGTAGATCCTTTAGATGTTGAAATAGTAAGAGATAATTTTGGGGTTCCTCACATTTACGGTAAAACAGATGCAGATGTAGCCTACGGTTTAGCTTGGAGTCACGCAGAAGATGATTTTAAAACTATTCAACAAGGTTATTTGGCCGGAAACGGATTGTTAAGTAAACACATAGGTATTAAAGGTGCTGGAGCAGATTTCTTAACACAACTTATTGAATCTAAAGAAACTGTAGATAGATTATTTAATACCCTTGATTCTGATTTTGTTAAAATTATTGAAGCTTATTCACAAGGATTAAATAAATATGCAGAAACACATCCAAATGAAATACTAGAAAAGAAGTTATTTCCTATCACACCCAAGAAAATGACCGCCTATTCATTTCTTCAGCTTTTTATAGCTAACGAAGCTGATAAGCTAGTATTATCAATTATAAACAATAAAATTCCAAGGGAAAATCCATTTAAAGATGATATTAAAGGATCTAATACTTTTGCTTTTAATTCAAATAAAACAGGAAATAATGAGACTTACTTAGCAATAAACACTCATCAACCCCTAGATGGTCCAACATCTTGGTATGAAGCGCATTTAATTAGTGAAGAGGGTACTAATATCATCGGAGCTACATTTGCAGGAGCACCATGTTTATTAATTGGAGCTAATAAAAACTTAGGATGGGCTCACACTGTAAATTATCCAGACAAGTCTGATATTTTTGAATTAGAAATGCATCCAACAAAAAAATTAATTTATTTAGTTGATGGTGAAGAATTGAAACTTGAAAAGAAAAAAGCATCTGTTTATGTCAACATATTGGGTATTGATATTAAAATAAAAAGGAAGTATTACACTAGTATATTTGGACCGACACTAAAAAATGAATCCGGATATTATTCTGTAAGAACTCCATCGCTTTACAACATTAAAGCCCTTCAACAGTGGTGGAAAATGAATAAGGCAAACACATTTGATGAATTTTATGAAATATTAAAAAACAGAAATCTTCCAGGTTACAATATCGGGTATGCTGATAATCAAGGTAATATATTTTACATTTCAAATGGTATTATACCTGTAAGAAATGAAAAATTTAACTGGAGAAACGTGGTGCCTGGAAATACTAGAGATAATCTTTGGACAGATTACTATAATATTGAGGAACTTCCACAGGTATTAAATCCTGAATCAGGTTTTGTTTATAACGCCAATCACAGTCCGTTTAAATCAACTTCTGTTGAAGAGAATCCAAAAGAAAATGATTTTTCCAAAACAATGGGATACCCCACTTACGACAACAATAGAAGCACTAGATTATTTAATCTTATCAATTCACATGATAAAATTGATTACGCTACTTTTAAAAAAATAAAATACGACAGAACATTTCCAACTCCTTTTAATTATAATTACATTGATTTGAATATACTTTTTGAGTTAGAACCAAACGAATATCCAGATTTAAAGAATTTAATTGAAACTATTCAAAACTGGGATAGATCAACTGACGCCGACTCTTATGGAGCGGGGTCGTATGGAGTTTTTTATTATTTATTTGGCAAAAAGTATTTTAACTTTCTTCCTAAGGATAAGGTAGCAACAAAACAAATGATTATTTCTTGTTTAATTGATACAAAACAAAAAATGATTAAAGATTTTGGTTCTATTAATGTTAAACTTGGTGAATTTCAAAAACTTGTAAGGGGAAATAAAGAAATTCCTATTTACGGTCTTCCCGACGTTTTGACCGCAATGAGAGGTGTTGACCACAAAAATGGCCAAATCAAAGTAACTCATGGAGAATCTTATATTGAATTAGTGAAATTCACTAAAGATAATACTGAAATTGAATCTGTGATTTCATATGGAAGCAGTGATCATGAAAGTTCAGAACACTATTCAGATCAAATGGAAATGTATTCAAAATTTGAAACAAAAAAAATGACATTTGATAAAAATGATATTTATAAAAATGCTAAGGAAATATATCACCCAAATTAAAATTTCTTGTATTTTTAGATATGAAATTTAATTATCTATATATTGTATTAATCTTAACTATGTCTAGCTGTAACAACTCAACTGAAAACGATTCAAAAGTAATTGAAGGTAAAATTATTCATAGTGTGTATTTTTGGTTAAATAACCCTGATAACAAAAATGATGTTGAAACGTTCGAAACAGCCATAAAAAAACTCATGAAAAATAGTCAGTATGCAAACAAAATGCATCTTGGTAAGCCTGCTGTAACGGAAAAAAGAGAAGTAATTGATAATTCTTACAACTATTGCTTAATATTTACTTTCGACACTTACAAGGACCAAAGAATATATCAAGATGAACCGGCTCATTTAATATTTATTGGAGAAGCAAAGCATTTGTGGGAAAAAGTATTAGTGTATGATTCGATCCAAGAGACTATTTAATACTGTCTAAAGCTTTTTGATAAGTTTTTTCATATAATGGCACTATATTATTAATATCGTACTCCATAGCCTTCAAAAAAGCTTTATTTTTGAAATTTTCTAGATTTTTTCTATCACTTAAAATGGATATTGCTTTTTTTGACATTTGGTCAACATCTTCAAAATTTTCAACATAACCAGTTTCGCCATTAATATTAATTTCAGGAAGACCACCTGTGTTTGATGAAATAACTGGTACTTTGGAAGCCATAGCTTCTAACGCTGCTAGACCAAAACTCTCAGCAGAAGATGGTAATAAAAATAAGTCCGAATGACATAAGTTTTTTTCAACTTGATTTGTATTTCCCAAGAACTCTACCAAATGAGAAATTCCTAGCTCATTACATAAATCTTCCGCTGATGATTTATCTGGCCCCTCTCCTATCATTAACAATTTAGCTTTTAATTCTTTTTGAATATTATAAAATATTTTAATAACATTAGTTATATTTTTCACTGGTCTAAAGTTACTTACGTGAGAAATAATAAATTCTTTTGACTGAACAGGATTCTCCTGCAAGCATAAATCTTGTTGTACGATATACTTATTTATATCTATAAAATTTGGAATTACTTCAATTCTTTTTTTAATATCAAATTGATCTAATGTATCTTCTTTTAGACTTTTAGAGACACAAGTAACTATGTCAGATTTATTAATACTAAAAGTTACAGCAGTTTTATATGAGGGATGATTACCAACTAAAGTAATATCTGTTCCGTGAAGTGTTGTAACAATTGGAATATTAATTGATTGTTCTTTTAACATTTTTTTAGCCATATAAGCAGCATAGGCATGAGGAATTGCATAATGAACATGTAAAACATCAATACGATTATTTATTACAACATCAACAAGTTTAGTTGATAAAGCTAGTTCATATGGGACAAAACTAAATAACGGATAATCTGGCACATTAACCTTATGGAAATGTAATTTCTGATTTAAATCAATTAATCTCACAGGTTTCTTATATGCAATAAAATGGACCTCATGACCATGATCAACTAGAGACATTCCTAGTTCAGTTGCCATAACACCACTACCTCCAAAAGTTGGATAACAAACAATAGCTATTTTCATTTTCATCATTTTAAAGAATCATAAATGATTCTTTGAATTTCTGTTCTAATATTATTATCAGAAAGCTTACTATTATTCATTGATGGAAAAGTTCTATTAGACAGAAAAACATAAACAATTTTATTTTCAGGATCTCCCCAAACATATGTTCCAGTAAATCCTGAATGTCCAAAACTAGACATTGGAACACATCCACAAGTTGGAGAACTATCATCAATTTGTGGTTTATCAAAACCTAATCCTCTTCTATTTCCATTATCACAATAATAACAAGTGTTAAAATAATCAATTGTTGATTTAGAAAAAAATGTTTTCGAACCATATTTTCCATTCTGTAAATACATTTGCATAATTTTAGCAACATCGTTAGAATTTGAAAAAAGACCAGCATGCCCTCCAATTCCACCTTGCATTGCTGCACCCATATCATGAACATAACCAACAATTGTATCTTTTCTAAAATAATTATCAATTTCAGAGGGAACAATTTTTTTTGTAGTAAATAATTCTAAAGGATTGTATGTTGTGTAGTTTGCGCCAATTCTTTCCAAGATGGCTTTTTTAAGTAATTTATCTAAACTAGTGTTGTATTTTTTTTCAAGAAAATATTTAAAAAAATAATAAGGTAAATCACTATATAAATATGATTTGTTTTGTGAAAGTTCACTATTTATAATTCTCTTATTAATAGTGTCCAGAAAAGAATTATCAAGAAAAAGATTTCTGTTTACAGAAATAGAATATTTTTTGTTTTTTTTTTACTGTAAAAACTAGTTTTGGGATCAAAATTTATAGAATCCAACGTTTCCTTATAAAAAGGAATCCAAGGATACAAACCAGATTGATGAGCCAACATTTCTTTTAACAATAAATTACTTTTATCCATTAAATTTAAATCTGGAATAATATCAGACAAAGTGGATTCTTCGTCAATAGAATTATTTTCAAATTCGTTCATAAGTAATGGAACTGATGATAAAATTTTAGTAAGAGAGGCTAGGTCATAAATACTGTTCCACTCTATTGGTTCATTTTTATCATAAGTTTTATATCCATAGTTTTTATTAAAAATCACCTTACCATTCTTTGAAATAAGGATCTGAGCACCTGGTGTCATCTTTTTTTCTATAGCATCCTCAACAAATGAATCAATAGAGTTTAACTTTTCTAAATCAAAATTTAAACTACTAGGTAATCCATAACTTAATCTGTCTAAGATTTTTGTTTTAATTGATGTATGAACAGGGTAATTATCGTTTATAGAGACTGGAAGTTTACCCAGAGCAGGTAATGCTCCAAAAATAATTTGAGCAGATTTATTTTGAGCTGTAACGTTATTTTGATAAGAAACTAAAATTGAAGAAATATTAGTCATATCAACATCCATTAAAGCATAAGGTTTAGCAAAAACATTTAAAACTACATTCTTGTTCTTAGAAAGTAACTCGAGTATTTCTCTTTCTGATTTACTAAACTTATAGGGATCAAAAGGACTCTTGTTTGATTTATGAAAACCTACAATAACAGTTTTGTAAGGCTTTAATGTTTTAAGCAATTCAGCTTTTGAATCATAATCAACTTTATCAACCTTAGTGTAATGATTTAACATTTTAAAAAACTCATCTGAGTTAGAATCTCCCATCTCTAAAAAAGCAATTTTTGATGAAATATCTTTTAATGGAATAATGTCACTTTGATTTTTTATTAATGTAATAGATTTTTCTGTTATTTCTTCAAATAATAGCTTATCAACATCACTATTCATGTCTTCTACTATATTGTCTAAAATAATTTCATTAATATCATGAAGACCTGCTTTATATTTAGCCATCAATATTTTTTTAACAGAATACTTTAATCTTTTTTCTGAGATGATTCCGTTATCAATTGCATTTCTAATGCTTTTAGTACTTTCATCTAAATCGTCAGGCATGAGTAAAATATCATTTCCAGCTAATAATGCACTAACATCAGCAGATTGATTTTTGTTAAAATCTACTACACCCTTCATATCCATAGCATCTGTAATTACCAAACCCTCAAATTTTAATTTCTTTTTCAAAAGTTTAGAGATAATGTTTTTTGATAAAGTTGAAGGCATTTTAGGCTCCTTTTCTAAAGATGGAACTTCCATGTGGGCAACCATTACACTTGATAAATTATTATCAATTAATTTTTTATATGGAAACAATTCTACTTCATTTATTCTTTTTGCTGAAAAATTAATTATCGGTAGAGTTTTGTGAGAATCTGTTGATGTATCTCCATGGCCTGGGAAATGCTTAGCTGAACCCATTATACCCTCTGATTGCATTCCCTTTAAATATGATAATGATTTATTTGTAACACTAAACTTATCTTCTCCAAATGATCTACTACCAATAATGGGATTGTTGGGATTTGTATTTATATCAGTAACAGGAGCAAAATTAATATGAACTCCGATTCTTTTAGCATGAACTCCAATTCTTTTTCCAACATTATAAATTAATGATTCGTCATTTACAGCTCCAAGAGTCATGTTGTAAGGAAAAGAAAATGCATCATCTAATCTCATTCCTATACCCCACTCTGCATCCATACCTATTAACAAAGGTACCTTTGAAATTGACTGAAATTGATTGGTATATTTTGCTTGTTCCTTAATATTTCCTAAAGAAAATATCAATCCTCCTAGGTGATTTTTTCTAATTATTGAGGAAATTTCCTTCATTTTGTCAGGACCCTGTTTGGTTGCTACCCATATTGTAAACAATTGACCTATTTTTTGATCAACAGAAAGAGAATTGTATACACTATCAACCCAGACTTCCTGTTTTATTTTGTCTTTTGATACTAAGGGGTTCTGAGAAAAGGAAAAAGCAGAGAATAAAAGAAAAAATAAGATTGTTTTTAAAAACTTCATTTTAAAATATTATAATATGAATTTAAAGAAAATAAATTTTTGTAGTAATGATTTTTAGATAAAGGTAAGTTTCTTGCCTATTAAAAGAATCTGGAATGCCAACTTTTAGAAGCTGGCACTTCCCAATTATTATTATAATCTTCAATATCCACGACAAGATTATTAAAAACAATTGTATTTTTTGAGACTGATTTATTCTTAATTAAAGTTTTAAATTCAACTATAGATTTATACGAAATATAATCACCTTGTTTGAAAGCAACATTCATTTTATCGAGTAAGTTTAGACTATAATCTTTTTCGATTTTTTGAATAAAATGAACACAAGCATCAATAGAGCATCCAGACGCTTTTGTAGACTTTTCATTTAAAGCTATAATTAAAAATCGATCATATTTTATTTCAAAACTAGATTTTAAATCGTCTCCGTGAGCAGTCCAATTTTTTAAAAATTCTATAAGTTTAGTTGTGATCTCAAGAAGTTCTTGTTCTTGGATTTTCTTATCAGATTGATAAACCCAAATTCTTGAATCCAATGGCATTTCACTGAAAGAAAGTATCATAAATCTGAGGCCTTGTTAATAAGCTCAGCAATGTCTAGAACTTCAATTTCATCTTCTTTCTTTTTGTTTTTAATTCCGTCAGAAAGCATTGTATTACAAAATGGACAACCAGCAGCTATAATATCAGGCTTTGTTTCTAAGGCTTCTTCAGTCCTTTTTATATTAATCTCTTTATCTCCTTTTTCAGCATCCTTAAACATTTGTGCTCCTCCTGCTCCACAACAAAGTCCTTTCTGTTTACAACTCTTCATTTCAGAAAGTTCAACATCAAGTTTTTCTAAAACATTTCTAGGTGCTTCATAAACATTGTTAGCACGTCCTAAATAACATGGATCATGAAAAGTTATTCTTTTTCCTTTGAAAGTTCCTCCTTTAACAGAAATTCTTCCATCATTCAATAGTGATTTAATAAACTGAGTATGATGCATAACATCATAATTACCTCCAAGTTCTGGGTATTCATTTTTAAGAGTGTTAAAACAATGAGGACAGGTGGTAACAATTTTTTTAATATTATAACCGTTTAAAACTTCAATATTTGTTAGTGCCTGCATCTGAAATAAAAATTCATTACCAGCTCGCTTAGCAGGGTCTCCAGTGCATCCTTCTTCACTTCCTAAAACAGCAAAAGAAACATTTGCTTGATTTAATATGTTAGCAAATGCTTTTGTAATCTTTTTTGCTCTTTCATCAAAACTACCAGCACAACCAACCCAAAATAAAATTTCAGGAGTTTTACCTTGTGCAATTAATTCCGAAAATGTATGAATTTCTATTTTTTTCATAAATTATTCATGTTGACCGTCGTCAAACACTTCAATAGTTACTTTTTTATCAACTAAGTCTGTAAATTTACCATTATATCTTGTGGCTTTTACTAAATGATTATCTATCCAATGATAATTTCCTCCTCTTGGTTTTCCCATTACCATACCGTGAAACTTAAATCCGTGTTTATTCAGCCAGTTTTCTGTAACTTCTCTATGTTCTTCAATTCTTGACGTAAAAAAACAAATAATATGACCTTCATCATACCATTTATTTAAAGTAATTAAAGCGTCAGGGTAAACATTAGCTGTTGCCATTCTTTCAGGTTCCTCGTTTGGAATATCGTCACATATAGTTCCATCTATATCAATTAAATAATTTTTAATTCCATCAGGTAGAATTGGACTTATATGCTCACCATCTTCAATTTTTTCACTAAGTAATTTGTCAACGTCTTCTTGTTTCATTTATATGTATTAAAATTAAATTTCATTTTTCCAGTTAAGTTTATCCATTTGGTTAAATGGCCACGGTGCTCCATTGTTTTCAATATTAGACATCATATTATTAAGTTCAGAAGGAGCATCTGATTTTTCCATAACTAAATACCTTCTCATATCCATTATTATGGATAACGGATCAATTCCTATAGGGCAAGCCTCAACACATGCATTACATGACGTACATGCCCATAACTCTTCCTTTGTAATATAATCACTTAGAAGTTCTTTACCATCGCTTTTAAACTCACCATTGTTTTTATCAATATTTTTTCCAACTGCTTCCATCCTATCTCTTGTATCCATCATAATTTTTCGTGGAGAAAGTTTTTTACCAGTTAAATTTGCAGGACATTCACTTGTA
>CABXBY010000020.1 GCA_902510655.1 uncultured Bacteroidota bacterium
AAAAGAAATTAAAACCCAGAGTTTAATTGAAGCAATGGAATCAGGAAGTTTTTATTCATCATCTGGAATAGAATTAAAAAAAGTTAAACATAATAATAAAAGGTTTGTAGTTGAAATTGAACCAAATAAAGGTGTTGATTATGAAATTTCTTTTATTGGATACAGAAAAGGGAACTCTCAAGTTCAGGTTTTAAAAAGAGTTAAAGGGAACTCAGCTAAATATATTTTTAATAAAAACGATCTATTTGTTAGAGCAAAAATTAGTTCGGATCAAATAAAAACTAATCCATATGTTATAGGAGAAACTACTCAGGCTTGGACTCAGCCAGTAATCGTTAATTAATAATAATTTCAATAGTCATTAATGAAAAAATTGATTGTTTTTATTTGTTTACTATCCCTTATTTCGTGTAAGAATGATAATAATTATCAATTATATGCTAAAACTACTTTAGACACCCTTCAAGACTGGTATAGTGTAGAAACAGGCTTGTATGAAACCACAAGTTGGTGGAACGCTGCTAATGCACTTACATCAATCATTGATTATTCCAAAATAACTGGATCAAAAGATTATTTACATGTTATTGATAATTCTTTTGAAAAATGTAAAGAATTTGAAGTAGAAATGCCAGATCCTAATAATAACTGGATATGTAAAAATTTTATTAATGATTATTATGATGATGAAGGTTGGTGGATTTTAGCTTGGATAAAAGCTTATGAATTAACAAAAAATGAAAAATATCTTAAAATGGCACGTATCACATTTTCAGATATGGCTTTAGGTTGGGACAACATATGCGGTGGTGGAATATATTGGAAAAAACCCAACATTGGAAAGTCTGCAGTTCAAAATGAATTGTTTTTGCTTGCAGCTATAAGATTACATCAAAAGGGCGAAAGGCAAGTTCTTGGAAAGAGCTATATGGATTGGGCTTTAATTACTTACAGCTGGTTTATTAGTTCTGGAATGATTAATGAAAAATATCTTATTGAAAATGGATTAGACAAGAATTGTAAACTTAATAAAGGTAATTTCCATACTTACAATCAGGGCATAATTTTAAGTGGATTAGTTGAGTTTTATAAAGTTAAAAATGATAAATCTTTTTTAGATTTAGCTCATAAAATTGCAAATGCAACTTTAACAAATTTAATATATGAAAATGGGGTTTTAAAAGATCCAAAGGAACCAAATTTAAATGGAGATGCTTCTCAGTTTAAAGGAATATTTATGAGAAACCTAGGTTTTTTGTATTCAATATCTCCAAAAAAAGAATATAAAGAATTTATATTAAAAAATGCTAATTCTATTTGGTCAAATGCTAGAAATAAAAAAACAAATGAAATAGGAGTTGTTTGGAATAGATCTCCTTTAAAAGCTGATGCTTCACGTCAAAGTTCAGCTCTGGATGCATTTAATGCTGCAATGATTGTTACAAAATAATATCAATCATAATAAATAAACATTACAAAACACCTATACAATTTGAGGATAAAACATTGTTTGTCAAATAATTATAAAAAAAATACAGGACTTTTAATTGTTAAGTAATTTTATCCTAAAATTTAGTTGTAAAATCGTAATATGATCATAAATAAAATATTATGAAAAAATTATTTTTTGTTGCATTTGTGTTAACAATTTTATCTTGTTCTGAAGATCCAATCGTTCATACTTTATTTACTTCATCTAATCCAATAAATGGAGGTTCTGTTACTCCATCAAAAGCTGAATATGATAATGGAGAATCTGCTCAAATTACAGCTGTAGCTTCCTCAGAATACGTATTTCAAAATTGGACAGGTGCATCTGGATCTGAAACTAGTACAAGTGTAATTATGGATATGGATAAATTAGTTACCGCTAATTTTATTAAAAAGAAATATGCTTTAAATATTGAAACTGTAGGACAAGGTAATGTTACAGAAAAATTAATTAAATCTGGAACTGTATCCAATTACAATAGTGGATCTATTATCGAAGTTGAAGCAGTTCCCTCTGAAGGTTGGAAATTCACTGAATGGCAAGGGGATATTTCAGGTCAAAAAAATCCTTATATCATTAATTTAATCTCTGATAAGTCAATAAAAGCTGTTTTTAATAAAAATGATTCAGATAGCGGTGGAGGTGATGATACTGGAAATGGAACAATGCCTAACGGACCAATCGATTTTGAAACAGGTGGTTATGGTGCTAATTGGACTTGGACAGTATTTGAAAACAGTGAAAATCCACCCGCCTTAGAAATAGTATCTAACCCCAATTCTTCTGGGATTAATACATCCTCTACAGTTGCTAAATTTACAGCTTTGAGTTCAGGAGCCGCTTACGCTGGTTGTGAATCTCAACATGGATCTGATATAGGGTCATTTAAATTTGATTCCAATAACAGTATTGTCAAGATCATGGTTTATAAAACTGTAATTAGTGACGTTGGTTTAAAGTTTGTTGAATCAGATGGTGAAGCTCAACCTGAGGTTAAAGTTGCAAATACTAAAACTAATGAATGGGAAGAATTAACTTTTGATTTGTCTGGAAGTATTGGAAAAGGTAAAACAGGAATAATTGATCAGATAGTTATATTTCCTGATTTCAAGGATAGGTCTAGTGACCACATAATATATTTTGATAATATATCTTTTGGAAGTAACTAAACTTAAAACACACTTAATTTTGTTCCAATAATCTTGTCTTTTTATTTTAACTTAGTATAAGTTAAAAAAATATTCATGACACAATCTTTCGATTATATTATAATTGGAGCAGGTTCTGCAGGTTGTGTTTTAGCAAATCGTTTATCTAAAAATCCAAACAATTCAGTTTTATTATTAGAGGCAGGTGGTCCAGATTCAAATATGAATATTCATATTCCAGGGGCCTACTTAAAAATTCATAAAAGCAAGCAGGATTGGGGTTTTTGGACTGAAAAGCAGACAAATGTTTTAAATAGAAAAATATATTTACCCAGAGGTAAAACACTTGGCGGGAGTAGTTCTACAAATGCCATGGCATATGTAAGAGGTAATGCCGAAGATTACAATGCTTGGGCAGAACTAGGTAATAAAGGATGGAGTTATAAAGACATTCTTCCGTTTTTTAAAAAATCAGAATGTCATCAGCAAATTGATAAAGTTGATTCTGATTTTCATGGAAACTCTGGGGAATTAGTTGTAACTCTACCTACCAGATTTAAGACGCCTTACGTTGATGGATTTATTTCAGCCTGTAAGAATAATGGAATTTCTAAAAATGATGATTACAATGGAATTGTTCAAGAAGGTGCAGGTTTAGTTCATAGTACAATTAAAAATGGAAAAAGACACAGTGGAGCAGTTGCATTTTTAAAACCTATTTTACAAAGATCCAATTTAACCACTATAACAAATGCAAAAGTTTGTAAGATAATTTTAAAAGATAATGTTGCTGTTGGTGTAGAGTACATAAAAGGTTCAAAAAAAAATCAAATAAATGCAAATAAAGAAATAATAGTTTCTGCTGGAACTTTTCAATCTCCACAACTATTAATGTTATCTGGAATTGGAGATTCTTCAGAATTAAATAAACATGGAATAGAATGTTTTCATGATTTAAAAGGAGTGGGAAAGAACCTACAGGATCATTTGTTTTATCCAATTTGTGCTCAATCCAAAACAAATAAAGGTATAAATCATTATATATCTCCTTTAAAACAACTCAAAGCGGCTTGGAATTATTTTGTAAACAAAAAAGGAGTTTTTTGTGCAGGTCCTTTAGAGGGAATGGCTTTTTTTGACCTTAATCAAAATGGTGGAAAAGTAAATTTCCAATTACATTTTTCTCCAATTTGTATTGATGATAAATATGGTTACGACGCATATGATTTATATGACTATCCAAGAGTAGATGGTTTTACTATATTACCTACTTTACTACATCCTAAAAGCAGAGGGACAATTAGTCTTTCTTCATCAGACCCAAAAGATGCGCCAATAATTCAACCAAACTTTCTTGAAGATAAAGAAGATCTTGACCAACTGGTTAAAGGTGGGAAATTGGTATTTAAATTAATGAATGATGATGCATTAAGAAAACATACATTAAGGGATCGTCTTCCATTTGATCGTAACTCAGAGGATTCACTTATTGAACATATTAAAAAGACCCTTGAAACTGTTTATCATCCTGTAGGAACTTGTAAAATGGGAGTTGATAGTATGGCTGTAGTAGATCCAATGTTAAAAGTTCATGGGATTTCTAATTTAAGAGTAGTTGATGCTTCTATAATGCCTTTAATTGTTTCAGGAAACACAAACGCTCCTGTATATATGATTGCTGAGAAAGCAGCTGATATGATATTAAATAATTTTTAAAATAATAACATGATTTATAATGTATTGGTAGTTGGAGTCGGAAATATGGGTAGTTCTCACGCCAGAGCTTATGAAAAAATAGATAGATTTAATCTAGTTGGACTAGTTTCAAGAACACCAGAAAAACGTATTAAACTTTCTAAAGAATTGAACAATACTCCACATTTTGACGATTTTGATTACGCATTAGAACATACAAAACCAGATGTTGTATCAATTAACTCTTACACAGAATCTCACAAAGATTATGCAATTAAAAGTCTTAATTATGGTGCTCACATTTTTATTGAAAAGCCTTTAGCTGAAAACATAAAGGACGCTGTTGAAATAATTGATTTAGCAAAAAAAAATAATAAAAAGATAGTAGTTGGTTATATTTTAAGATATCATCCAACTTGGAAAAGATTTATTGATTTATCACATACATTAGGTTCACCACTTGTCATGAGAATGAATTTGAATCAACAAAGCTCGGAAGATCAGTGGATCATTCATAAGAATTTGATGAAATCTACTTCTCCTATTGTAGACTGCGGAGTTCACTATGTAGATATCATGTGTAAAATGACGAAATCTAAACCAAAATATGTTAATGCTATAGGTTCCAAATTATCTGATGAAATTAGTAATAATATGTATAATTATGGTCACTTACAATTAGTTTTTGAGGACGGATCAATAGGATGGTATGAAGCTGGTTGGGGGCCTATGATTAGTCAAACTGCTTTTTTTGTAAAAGATGTTATTGGTCCAAATGGATCAGTTAGTATTGTTGAACCATTAGAAAATACTAATATTAAATCTTCAAAGGTTGATAGTCATACCAAAACAAATATGCTTTTGATACATAATCAAGAAAGAGATGATAAAGGTGCTTTTTTAAATAAAGACCAATATATCAATACTGAAGATGAACCAAATCATGATGAATTATGTGAAATAGAACAGAGATATCTTCTTAAAGTCATTGATGAGGATTTAGATATAACACAAGACCTGGTTGATGTTATTAATAGTATGAAAATAGTTTTAGCTGCTGATAAATCTATTAGGACTGGAAAACAAATAATAATATGAAGCATAGTTTTATTGTCTTTATATTTATTTTATCACTTTTTTCTTGTAAAACAAATACTGACTTAAATACTTGGTTAAATGATGAATCTTATTTTGATTCAAAAATCCTTTTTTCAAATGAAAGATTTCCAAATTTGGTTATTTCAAATGAAGGAACTCTTATTGCAACATGGGGATCAAGTAAAGTAATTGCGAAACGTAGTACAGATGGTGGAAAATCTTGGGGGGATGAAATAATTATAGCTGAACCTGGTTTTCAAGGAGGGGGAACACTGGTTGATGAAGTTACTGGAAACATCTTTGTTTTTGTTGAAGAAGGACATCCTATAAGCCCAATTCAGATTTATATTAGTAGTGATGATGGTCAGTCGTGGAAAAAACACGACACTAAAATTAGTCCTGATGAAAAAGGACATTTACCATCCATGCACATGAACGAGCATGGAATTACATTAAAAAAAGGTAAATATTCTGGACGTTTAATTAGACCGTCCAGATATTATGGTGAAAATAATAGTAAAGAACAATACCCTAATCATTACTCTAATGCAATATATAGTGATGACAGAGGAATATCTTGGAAGACGAGTTCTCGATTTCCTGCATTTGGAACTGGGGAAGCAGCTTTAGAAGAGCTCTCAAATGGGATGATATATTATAACTCAAGAAGACATTATTCAAACGATGGATTAAATCCAAAGATGAGACATGTAGCCTTTAGTTACGATGGTGGTGAGACATGGGAAGATTTAAGTGTTTCAACTGTTCTTCCAGAAGGTGCTCAATTTAGAGATTATGGATTAATGGGTGGTTTAACGCGACTTCCAATACAAAATTTAGATATATTATTGTTTAGTAATATTATATCATCAAAAAAAGAAAATGCTAGAACTAATGGTTATGTTTGGGTAAGTTTTGATGGAGGTAAATCTTGGCCTTTAAAAAAATCAGTGGATAAAGGTAGTTTTGCTTATTCTTCAATGGTAGCAGGAAGATTAGGAACAATAAGTGAAGGAATGATTTTCTTGTTTTATGAGAGTGAATCTGGTGCTAAATTAGCACGATTTAACTTACAATGGCTGCTTGATGGAGTTAATATATCTACCTATTTGAAATTATAGATTTATGAAAATTTTTTTAATCATTTTTATTCTGTTTTTTTCTTGCTCTAAAGAACATTCCGAATCTGTAGTTATAGAAAACCCAAGTTCAAATGTTTTTTATTATGGAGCAGATCTCTCATATGTAAATGAGATGGAAGATTGTGGTGCTGTATACAGAGATTCTAATGAAAATATCAAAAGTCCATATAAAATTTTTGCAGAAGCAGGAACTAACTTGGTTAGAATCAGACTGTGGCATAATCCAACTTGGACAAACTATTCTAATCTTAGTGATGTAAAAAAATCTATTCAACGTGCTAAGTCCGAGGGGATGAAAGTTTTATTAGATTTTCATTATTCAGATACTTGGGCAGACCCTTCAAATCAAGAAATACCTTCAGCTTGGTTGACTCAAATTAATAATACAGGATCATTAGGAGATTTACTTTATAATTATACATATGATACACTAAATGATTTAGCTAATTCTAACCTTTTGCCTGAAATTGTTCAAATTGGTAATGAAATTAATGCAATGATTTTGCAAAACGGAGAATTAAAGTGGCCTATTGATTGGGTAAGAAATTCGTCATTAATTAATAAAGGAATTAAAGCAGTTAGGGATATTAATTCGTTAAAAAATAAACAAATTGAAATAATGTTACATATTGCTCAGCCTGAAAACGGACTATGGTGGTTTGAGCAAGCTAGCGCAGCAGGAGTCATAGATTATGATTGGATAGGGTTATCGTATTATCCTATGTGGTCTGAATATGATTTAAATTCTATTGATTCACCCATTAAAACACTAATTGAAACATATAATAAAAGATTAATGATAGTAGAAACCGGATATCCTTTTACATTAAATAATGCAGATTCAGCAAATAATATTTTTAATGAAAATGCATTAATTACTGGCTATCCTGCAACTGAGCAAGGGCAATTAAATTACTTGAATGATTTAAAAACAAAAATATTTCAAAGCGGAGGAGAAGGAATTGTATATTGGGAACCTGCCTGGGTATCAACAGGTTGTTCAACATTATGGGCAACTGGTTCGCATTGGGATAATGCCACTTTATTTAATCATAACAATAAGTCTAACTTAGGAATGCAATTTTATAATGCATCCAAAAATTAAATATTATTTTGAGACAGTTATTTAGATTAATTAGTTTGTTAGAGGGGATTTCTTATTTGTTATTGCTTTTTATCGCAGTTCCAATAAAATATTTTGGTAATGATGAATTTTATGTAAAACTACTTGGAATGCCTCACGGAATTTTATTTGTTGGTTATATTGTTTTAGCGATTTTACTTAGAAAAAAACTTAATTGGAGTATTAAAACTTTTGTTTTAATATCACTAGCTTCAATAATCCCTTTAGGGACTTTTTATGTTAACAAAAAATATTTACGTAATTGAGCTAATATTAATTAAACTGATTACAAATATTTAGTTTATTAAGAAATTGCTACTTTTTTTGTTTTGGTTGATATTTTATTTTTAATGTCTTGGAAAGGTTGTTCTATAAATAAATACATTGCAGTTGCAAAAATAATTATAGCAAAAATTGAAATTATGCTATTTGACATTATTATTTGAAATTCTGTTAAATAATCTTCTGCAATTAAATTAAATTTTGGAAAAAACCAAAACATAAACATCTCATGGAATAAGTACGCCGAATATGAAACTTGAGCTATTGGATAAAAAAATCGATGAGATAAAAATGAATTTACAGGTTTTACAATATTTGATTTTGAATAAAGACATGATAAAGTAATATACAATACTGCATAACAAAATATTTCTCTATGTACGACTTCATATAATCTTGGAATATCAGGATTTACACCGTCAAAGATTGAATTTTTTAATTGTGTCCACTGACCTAAAGAAATACTAGAAATAACAAAAAAAACAAATAAAGAAATTATAAATAATATAACGGCAGTTTTGTTATTTTTTTTAAAAAATAACAATAGTTTTTCTTGATGGTAAACATTTATGTATGCTCCAATAACACCTGCTAAAAGTCCCCCATAGCGTAACTGAGTTAGCATGTAATATTCCCAAAACCAATCTTTCCATGCATCATCTCCAAAAACACTATTAAATGGAACTTGAAAATCATAAATATTTACTGAATAATGGTAGGTTAGTCCGATTGAAATTAGAGCAAGAGAAATGAAAGGCACAGCCTTATTTTTGAAAAATGGAAACACAAATGCGATAGCAAATGGAATAACAACATAAAATTGTTCCTCTATAGCAAGTGACCAAGTCCAACCCATATAAGATTCTCTAACAAAGTTATTTACATATAATAAATTACTCCATGCTGTTTGCCAATTACTATCTTCCAAAAGAAATAGTCCAAGAATCATTGCAAAAATATAAACGGGAATTAATCTTAAAAATCTTCTTAAATAAAATCTTTTAAAATTTATTGAACCAACTTTTTTAAATTCTTTAAAAAGTATAGTGCCAATTAAAAATCCACTAATTACAAAAAATAAATCAACACCCAAATCACCCTTTGAAATCCATATTAAAAATGGATTTTCAAAAATTTTATCAGAAATTTCAGTAAAATCATTGTATTGAAATAACCATGCATGAAATACAATCACCCAAAGAACAGCTAAAGCTCTTATACCATCAATAGGTTTATAATTTTGACTTGGTCTCTTTGTTAATCTACTAAAATATTTCATTTTTTTTCTTAAAAATATTAATAATTTTAAAACATTCCTTATAGTATGTTGAATAGTTTTTCTAATTATTTTTAAAATACTGTCTATTAATAACTTAACAATTTGATCAATTAAATTATAACTAAGTAATTATTTTAAAAATGAATAATAATTTATTATAAAATGGAGTTAAATAAAATTTTGAAGAACTTTATTTTTGTTTTATATTAAAAATGATGAAAAAAATAAGTACACTTTTATTAATATCAATAGTTTTATTTTTTTCAAACTATTGTAAAGCACAAAATTCTATTGTTGAAAGCAAATACACTTTTAAAAATGGTGATTACAATGGAATCGGAAAATGGTATATGGGCAGAGAAATTGCTTATGTTATGGGTTATCAAGGAATTGGTTGGCTAGAAAGATCCGAACGTGAAAAAGAAGAAAACGTTTCTAAATTGATTAAAAACATGAGAATTAAGCCCAATGATGTTATCGCTGATATTGGAGCAGGTTCTGGTTATCATGCATTTAGAATGGCCTCTTTAGCTCCAAATGGTTTAGTTTATGCTGTAGATATTCAAACTGAAATGTTGATGGCTATTGAAAACAAAAAAACTCTTAGTAAAATTAGTAATATTGAAACAATTCTTGGAACTGAAAAAAGTGTTGAAATACCTATAAATTCAGTTGATAAAATTTTAATGGTTGACGTATATCACGAGTTTAGTTTTCCAGTAGAAATGATTGCATCAATGAAAAGCGCATTGAAATCCAATGGACAATTATTTTTAATCGAATACAGGGCGGAAGATCCATTAGTTCCAATAAAAACTATACACAAAATGAGTGAAAATCAAGCTGTTAAAGAAATGAAAGCAGCTGGTTTTAAACTTCTAAAAAACATAGAGAATCTTCCTTGGCAACACTGTATGGTTTTTGTAAAAAATAATTAATAAGATTAAATGAATTCATTAGAACAAGAAATTACTGTTACAAAAAATGATTTAGATGATTTGAATCATGTTAATAACGTAATATACATTCAATGGATACAAGAAATAGCAAAAAACCATTGGAAAAATCTAGTTTCTAACGAAATATTAAATAATTACTATTGGGTTTTGTTAGAACATCATATTCAATATCATAACCCTGCCTTTTTAGATGAAAAAATCAAAATATTAACATATATCGAAAAGACGGAAGGAGTTAGATCTAATAGAGTAGTGGAAATATACAATAAGAGAACTAACCAATTATTAGTAACTTCTAAAACAATATGGTGTTTGATTAATGCTAAAACAAATAAACCAAATAGAATTATTGATGAAATTAAAAATGCCTTTGGTTAATATGTCAATTATGAATACGAAATACTTTATACTGTTATTAGCTATTTTATCTTCTTGTAATATAGATACAAACATTGGACATCCTATTATTGAAAAAGTTACTGTAAATGATATTACCCTGCCTAAAGGGTTTACTATTTCTAAACTTTATGAGCCAACAGATCATGAACAAGGATCTTGGGTGAGTTTTGCTAAGGATGACAAAGGGAATTTTTTTGCTTCTGATCAATTTGGAAGTATTTATAAAGCAACAATTAAGAAATCTAATGGAAAAGATAGTCTTTATGTCAAGGAATTAAATTTGAATGTTGGCTTGGCTCAGGGTTTATTATATCATAATAACGAATTATTTGCCTTAGTGAATTCTTATGATGAAAAAATTAAAAGTGGTTTGTATAAGATTATTGATTCTAACGATGATGGCGAATTAGATACTGTTAAAACATTAAAAACTGTAATAGGTAATGGTGAGCATGGGCCACACAGTATTGAACTGTCTCCTGATAAAAAATCAATGTATATGGTTTTTGGTAATCATACTGATATTCCTAATGATGTGCATGGTCGTGTACCTGAAGTGTGGGGAGAAGATAATTTATTGCCAGTAATTAAGGATCCTAGTGGTCATGCAAATTCAAGAAAAGCACCAGGTGGTTGGGTAGCACAAACAGATTTTGAAGGTAAAAATTGGACTTTGATTGCCGTAGGGACAAGAAACACATTTGATATAGCTTTTAATCGTGATAATGAATTGTTTGGTTTTGATTCTGATATGGAATATGATCTTGGAATGCCTTGGTACAGACCAATTCGATTAAATCATGTAACTAGCGGTGCAGATTTTGGATGGAGAACAGGAACTGGTAAATTTCGAGATTATTATCCTGATAATCTTTCGGGAATAGTAAATTTAGGACAAGGGTCTCCAACTGGTTTATTGGATGGAAGTGGATTGAAATTTCCTGCATACTATCAAAATGGATTGTATTTGTTTGATTGGAGTTACGGAACAATGTATCACGCTAAATTAACTCCAAATGGAAGTTCTTTTGATGCTGAGGTCACTGAATTCATTTCTGGTGTACCATTGCCATTAACAAATGGATTAGTAGGTGATGACGGTGCATTATATTTCTTAACAGGGGGTAGACGTCTTGAATCGGGGTTGTATAAAGTAACTTATAAGGGTGAATTACCGTCTGAAGTACTAGAACTAGATGAACGTTCAAATGGAAAAAAAGATCGAGAATTAAGACATGAACTTGAGCAATTGCATATTTCACCTAACCCAGAAAAGGTTTCCTTTATCGTTAAGCATTTAGATCATGAAGATCGTGCTATTCGATTTTCAGCAAGAGTTGCTTTAGAGCATTTAGATTTTAAATACTGGACAGATGAAATTAAAAATAATAATTCTTTTGAAACAAACTTAGAGTTAGCGTTAGCAATAGCACGTCACGGCAATGATGACGCAAGAACCGAAGTACTTTATTCATTAACAAAGATTAATTGGAAAAACCTTAAGGAATCTAATAAATTGAATTTTATTAGAGCAATCGATTTATTGATGTTAAGATTGGATGGAAGTTTACCAATTGAAATAAAAGATAATATCAAAGAGTTATTATTACCAGCTTATTTAGTAAGTTCTGAAGCAGTGAACATGGAATTATGTAAGACTTTAAGTTATTTACAGGTAGAAGAAATTATTGATTTAACATTACTAGAAATGGAAACAAATACCTCTTTAAAGGGTATGAAAGAAATCTATTTATCTAGTGATGTTTCTAACAGAAGTGAGCAATACGGAAAAGACGTAGAAAATATGTTAGCAAACATGCCAAATCAACGTAATATAAGTTATGCTCATAGTTTAAGTTACCTTAAAAAAGGTTGGTCAACTTCAGCTAGGGAGCGTTATTTTCAGTGGTTTGGTAGTGCGCTTCAAAAAGCTGGTGGTAAAATGTATTTAAAATTCATAAAGGCTATTCAAAAAACAGCATTAGAAAATGTTCCAGAACAAGAAAGAGACTACCTTTTAGAATTAACTGAAATTGCTACTAAACGTAGTTCAGATGATATTAACGATGTAATCCAACCAAAAGGTCCCGGAACTGATTGGACAGTTGAATTATTGATGTCTGCTTACCAAAAAAACTATAAAAACGCCAGTTTTGAAAGTGGTAAAAATATGTATAAAGCTACTTTGTGTATTTCATGCCATAGTATGAACGGTGAAGGAGGAGTCTCAGGGCCTGAATTAACTCAAATAGGATCAAGGTTTACGGTTGATGCCATTGGAGAAGCAATTATCAATCCGTCTGGAACTATAGGTGATAGGTATCAGTTTTCAAACTATTATTTGACCGATGGTTCTGTTGTTACTGGAATAGCCATAAATGAAGATGAAAAAAATATCGAAGTTAGTGTAAGTCCTTTTGCAACTGATATTACAGTTAATATTAGTAAAGAAAAATTAAATAAGATTGAATTGTCAAAAATTTCTCCAATGCCCTCAGGTTTAATCAACAGGCTTAACGAACAAGAACTTACAGATTTAATTGCCTATATGCTTTCAACTGGAGATCTAAAAAAAATGAAAAAATGAAACGTCTTGAGGAGTTAAGTAAACAACAAAAAATTAAAAATTTATTTTTATTTGTTCTGTATGTTCTTTTTTCGTTATTACAATTAAATGATATTGATGGTGAGTTATGGTTTTCTATATATTTTATTGTATCACTTTTATGTTTATACAACACTTTTAAGGCTATTCCCAAGTCTATTTTGATTTTATCAATTATAGCTTTAATGACTTACTCTGCATTTCATTTCTCATTATTCATTGATTATTTAAATACAGAAAATAAGGAAGAGATTTTTGGAGAAATGCTCTATGATAAACCATATTTAGAGGGTACTAGAGAGTTTGTTGGACTCTTGTTAGCTGCTTTTGGGATTATGTATCAAATAAAAATTAGAAAACTCAAATAATTTTTAAAAATCTTTTAATTTATTCTCTGTATATAAGAATTTAAATTTTGATTCTTATCAATCTCAAGTAGTTTTGATAATCTATATCTTTGAGTTTCAACTGTTCGTATTGATATTCCACTTATTTTAGCAATCTCGTTATTACTTTGATTCATTCTAATATAAGCAGCCAGTCTTAAATAAGTTTGAGACAGATTATGTTTATCATTTAAAATTTTATAAAATTTAGGATAAACATTAGTGAATATTTTGTCAAACTCCTCGTAGGATCTTTCAGAGTTTATCAGTTCAGAAACTTCTTTTTTTACTCTTCTAAATGATTGTTCATTAACTTCACTTTTATTAAGTTTTGAGATTATATTTTTTAAATATTCATTTCTTTGTAGAATGAAATTGGCTTTACTTACTAATTCTCTGTTTTTTGATTCAAGTTTGAGTGAGACTTCGTTTTTTTCAAGTTCAAGTCTAGAATTTCTTTCTCTTTGATATTTAAATCTAGAAAAAAAAGCAATTATAATTATTATAAAGCTTAGAAGTGCTATATATGTGGTATAGACTAGTCTAGTTTTTTCTGACTTATTTTGATTTATTTCTTTTTCTTTTTCATACAAATCAAGTCTATTTTCAATCATACTAAAATCTAAATCATCTTTTTCTTTATATTTTTTTATAATTAAATTTTTAATTTTTATTAATTCTGTTTTTTTACCTTGAACACTATAGATTGTAGATAATAAGATTAGTTTTTCAAGTCTTGTACTGTCATCATTATAATTTAAAGCATCTAAAAGCCCATTTTCAGCTTTATTATATAGTTGTAATTCATAGTAGCATTTAGCGATCTCCAAATCAACGTCTGGATAAATATCAGTATTATGAGTTTGAGTATTAGCAATTTTTTTTGATTCTTTAAAACTAATTAATGCTTCTTTGAATTTTTTTAATTTTACCAATTTAGATCCATAAACTGATAATATGTAAGAGTACCATGAATTAAGTTCTTTAAGATCATCTCCTTTGTTACTATATTTTAATTCATTATATAATGAAGTTGCTAAATCATATAAATCATCACCTGTCTCTTGCATGTTAAACTTGTAGTAAAATTGCATCATCATCATATATTGATAAATAATATCTGATTTTTTACCAGTTTTTTTCCTTGATTCTAGTACCTCTTTATATTGTGATTCAGCTTTTTGAAAATCTCCTAAACTTGAATAAACTAATGCTAAATTATTTTTGCTAGTGTTTAACCCGTTGAATTTTTCTATTAAAAATTCTTCTTCAAAGAGATTGAAATTATCTATTGCTTCTAGATATTTCATTTTTGCAATTTCGAATCTTTCAATTTTATAATATAGGTTTCCTAAAGCAACTAGTGTCCAAGGAGGTTCAATTACATATTTATGTCTTCTCTGGTTTTTAGGTAATAAATTATATATATTTAATGCATCTGTATAATAATCAAGTGATTTAGCGAAGTTGTTTTGGTAAAAAAGTAATTCTCCCATTCCTTCGTTAATTTCCAAAGTTTCAATACTAACAATACCTCCGCTTATTTCTAAAGCACTAAAACCAAAATCAAGAGATTTTTTAGAATCAATAAATTTATATTTATTAATTGAATCTAAAAGGGATGAAGTTTGTTGTTTTATGGTCTGACTATTGCCAAAAAACGATATTAAAGTAAATAAAAATAGTATTATTAATTTTTTCATTAATCAAATATATTAATTGTTTTTTATTATTCTAAATACTTATGTAGTATTTATGTAGTAAATCTTTATTTACACTTTATTTATCAAAAAATTATTTTTCAACTCTGTTATTTTTATAAAATAACAAATATTACTAATGATGATTAATGTATTGTTTAAAATCATTTGTAGTAGTTATGTAAGTAGTTTATTTATGTAAAAAGTGCATTATGACATAAATTTGATTTAATTATTTATAACTAAAACAAAATATTAACTATGAAAACAAAATTATTTAATTTTCTGTCTTCTTTTGTATTGTTGTTTGCTTTCGGATTTTCCGTACAAGCTCAGTCAATAAGTGGAACAGTAACTGATGACAATGGTGTACCACTTCCTGGTGCTACTGTTTTAGTCGAAGGGACTTCAAATGGAGTTTCAACTGATTTTGATGGTAATTATTCAATTAACGCTTCAAGCGGGGATACCCTTGTTTTTAGCTTTGTTGGATATACTACACAATCAGTAGTTGCCGGATCTTCTGCAACAGTTAATGTTTCTTTACAACCAGATAATGCTTTATCTGAAGTTGTTGTAACTGCACTTGGTGTAAAAAGAAACGTTAAGGCGGTTGGGTATTCAATTACTCAAGTAGACGGTGAAGAACTGAGTTCAAACAAATCAACTAATGCTATTAATTCCTTACAAGGAAAGGTTGCCGGTGTTGTGGTAACTGGTTCTGCAATGGGGGCTAAGGGTTCAAGTAGAGTTGTTATTCGTGGAGCTAGCTCACTAAATGGAAATAATCAGCCTCTGTACGTTATTGATGGTATTACTATCAACAATGATAACTTAGGAGCTGCTGGTATGTGGGGTGGTACTGACTACGGAGATGGTATCTCTAGTATTAACCCAGATGATATTGAATCAGTTTCTGTTTTAAAAGGTGGTGCAGCTGCAGCACTTTATGGATCAAGAGCTTCTAATGGAGTTATTTTAATTAATACTAAAAGTGGAGCTGGTGCTAAAGGAATTGGTGTTGAGTACAATACAACAATGCAATTTGACATTCTAAATAACAGTTTAGTAGATGTTCAAACAATGTACGGTCAAGGTCGTGATGGTGTTCACACTACTGGGTTTGCAAACAGAACTTTTGACAGTTGGGGAGGAAAACTTGACGGATCAATGAAAGAACAATTTGATGGCGTATCAAGACCATACTCTTACACTGGAGATAACCAAGATAAATTTTATAGAGTAGGTGAAACTTACACTAATACTATTTCTGTTTCAACTGCAAATGAAAATTCGAATACTCGTTTTTCTGCAACTAATTTGGATAATAAAGATGTTACTCCAAATTCGTCTCTAAAAAGAAATTCATTTTCGGTAAATAACTCTAATAAATTTGGAGATAAAATTTCTGTTGACGTAAATATGAAATATGTTTTAGAAGATCAGGTAGGTAATCCACAAATGGCTGATGGTCCGGGGAATTCAAACTGGCCGGCACGTTATTTTGCAAATTCACTAGATATTAGTACTATGACTGGTGAAGATGGTATGGGTGCACTTGCTGATGGAACTGAATTCGGAACATCTGAAAATATTTATCTTACAAACCCATGGTGGTCAGCATACAAATTTATCAACTCTTCTAAAAAAGAAAGATTTATAGGTGCTGTTAATGCAAGATATGACGTTACTGATTATTTATACTTAAGAGGTAGACTAGGTGGAGACAGATATTCTTACAGAAAAACAAACTCTACACCCTATGGTACAAGATTTCAACCTTTAGGTTCTATTAATGAACAATCAAGAAATTTCAAACAATACGATGCTGATGCGTTTATAGGTACAGACAATTTACAAATTGTAGATGATCTATCTTTAACTGCGTTTGTTGGGATAGGGACTAACTATCAAAATATGGAAATGGTTTCAGTTAGTGGTGGAGATTTTATTGTTCCATTTTTAATAAATGTTAAGAACACTAAAAATCAATCTACTGGATATAATTCTTGGGAAAAGCAAATTGAGTCAGTATATGGATCTGCAGAATTTGGATTCCAAGACTGGGCTTATTTAACAGTGACTGCTAGAAATGACTGGTTCTCAACTTTATCTTTAAAAGATAAAGAATCACCAAACAATGACTTGTATACTTCTGCTTCTCTTTCATTAGTTCTATCTGATGTAATTGATCTTGGAGATACTGTTTCTTTCTTAAAATTAAGAGGAGGTTATTCTCAGGTAGCTGGTGGTGCTGATAGCCCATATGCTTTAAGTTTATCTTACGGAATATACGGACAAGGTCACTTAGGTGCTTCTCTAGGAACTATTACTGGAAGTACTATTCCAAATTCTGAAATTACTCCTTTTGAGAAAAATGAAACTGAATTTGGTTTTGACTTAAGAATGTTTGACAACAAACTATCTATTGACGCAACATACTACGACAATGAAACATTAGGAGACATTGTTGGAGTTAGTGCTTCTCAAACTTCAGGTTATGGTGCAGCTCTTGCAAATCTTGGTAACATTTCAAATAAAGGTATTGAATTACTTATTAAAGGTGAGATAATGAAAACTGATGATTTTGCATGGAATGCATCAATTAACTATACTAACAATACAAGTAAAGTAGTTGCGACTAACGATGCTGGTGGAAATATTAGTATCGGTAATCCAAGAGATTTAGAAACAGGAATTAATGTAACTCATATTGTTGGAGAACAGTGGGGTGCATTATATGGTAATTCTTATGAAAGAGATTCTCAAGGTAGAATTGTACACATTATGCAAGGAGATATTCCAGTGCCAAAAATTGGAGGTAAAAAAATCTTAGGATTTGGTGTTGCTCCAGAATCTATTGGACTTGGATCTACGTTTAGATATAAAGATTTCAATGCTTCAATTTTGGTTGAAGGTAAAATGGGTGGTTCTTTTTACTCTGGAACGAACAACTGGTACAAGGTTTATGGATTGCATAAAGATACTGTTCCTGCAGGAGGTCGTGAGGCTGGATTCACACCTGATGGTGTGATGGAAGATGGAACTGTTATCACAACTTCTATTCCTATGTCAAAACAAGAAGATTACTGGTCTCAAACTCTTAACATTGGTGAAGAGAATGTTGGATCTGCGGATTACATGAGACTTCGTCAATTAAGTATAGGGTACAACCTACCATCTAGCATGCTAGAAGGGTCGTTTATTACTAATGCTTCTGTATCGCTTATTGGAAGAAATTTACTTCTATTAAGTAACAGTTCTGATAATGTTGATCCTGAATCATCTTATGCTGCAGGTAATGCAGTAGGTTTAGAAAGAGCAGGTCTTCCTGTCCCTAGAACAATAGGTCTAAACATTAATCTTAAATTTTAAACTTATATAATTATGAAAAAAATACTATTAACATTTTTTGCTTTAAGTTTAGTTCTATCCTCATGTGAGTTCGGAGAAGGGTTCGAGGAAATGAACATAGACCCAAATAAAGCATCTCAGCTTGACGTATCAAACAAGTTTGCGTCAGCTATTTTAAAAACATCAGGTGGTAGATATGAAAACTGGAGAGCCAGTTTAATTTATCAATCCACTATGATTCAACATTTATCTTCTACGGCTGGTTACTGGTCGGGTGATAAATATTTTAGAAGCGATCAATATGCAAATGCACTTTGGGATCGTTATTATCCAGATGTAATTAAAGAAATTGAGGATATTAGAGCTCAATTAACATCAGAGGGAAATAGTGGTTCTGAAATGGGTATGCTACGTATATTAAGAGTTTTTGCTTTCACAAGACTTACTGATATATACGGAGATATTCCTTACAGTGAAGCAGGACAAGGGTACATTAACGGTATATTAAAACCTAAATACGATGCTCAACAAGACATCTACATGGATATGCTTAAAGAGCTTGAGGCTGCTGTAGCTCAAATTGGAGCTAGCACTACTATGGGTAGTTCTGATTTAATTTTTCAAGGAAACACTACTAAGTGGAAAGCTTGGGGTAACTCAATGATGCTAAGACTTGCAATGAGATTAACTAAAGCAGATTCAGCTACTGCGAAAGCTTGGGCTGAAAAAGCTGTTGCTGCTGGAACTATGACATCTAACGATCACATAGCAATGGTTCAACACACTGATGGACCTGCTGGAATCAATAAAAACGGACATGGTGAAGTATGGCAAGCTGATGGCAATGCAAGAATGAGTAAAACTTTTATGGATTGGATGAGTGATGATCCAAGACTAACTGTTTTGGCTCAAAGAACATCTGATGGAAGTACTGCTGTTGCAGATTTAATTGGTATGCCAAATGGTAGTGATGGAAACTCTATTCCTGACAATTCAATTTATGCTTCTTTAAATGATGATCTAAAAGGTGTAGATGTACCAATGGTATTTCATTCGTATGCTGAAGTAAGACTTTTAAAAGCTGAGATGGCATTTAGAGGTTGGTCAGTTCCTGGTGATGCAAAAACTCACTACGAGGCTGGTGTTAAAGCTGCTATGCAGATGCTAGGTTCTATTTACCCGAAAACTGCAGCTATTACTGATGCTCAAGTTGCTGATTACTTAGCTGCTAAGCCTTACGATGCTGCAAAAGGATGGGAAATGATCAGTGAACAATATTGGGCTGCTACTCTTTTAAACGAGTATGAAAGTTTTAACAACTGGAGAAGAACCGGATACCCTACATTAACGCCTGTTAATTATGATGGTAATGTAACGGGAGGTACTATTCCAAGAAGACTTATATACCCAGTTTCTGAACAAAACACCAATGGTGATAATTATGGTGCAGCTGTTGCAAGACAAGGTGCTGATAATTTTACAACCAGAATATGGTGGGATAAATAATATTTATAATATAAAATTGATAATTGTTTTCATAGAAATGTTTGTTTAAATCACTTTTGTTTTTAACCAATAATTACAATTTTATAAAGAGACTTGCTTTTAAAAGCAAGTCTCTTTTTTTTTATTAAAGTTTTATATATTGACTTTAAGTAAATACTAATATTTTATTTACTTACACAGCTTTATACTGTTTTGAAACTTGATGAATTAGTGCTAGACATAGAAGTTTAATCTTCTATTTAATAAAAATATCAAAAGTAACTGGTTAGTGGATTAATAGATAATAATTACTATTCAGATTTTATCGGAAATCCACGATCTCTCATTAAAGCTTCAATTTTAGCATCTCTTCCTCTAAATAAACGGTAAGCTTCCTCTGGATCAATTGAATTTCTTGGTGAAAATAAATAATCTACTAATTTTTTAGCAACATCTTTATCATAAAATCCACCTGGAGATTCAGTAAATGCTTCTGAAGCATCAGATGTTAATACATCTGCCCACATATATCCGTAATATGCAGTTGCATAACCTTCACCTGAAAAGACATGTCCAAAGTGTGGTGTTCTGTGTCTCATTGGTAATTCAGATGGCATGTTAAGGTCTGCTAACGTCTCTCTTTCAAATTTATCCACATCTATATTTGTTGGATCCGCTAAATGAAATTTCATGTCCATTATAGCAGAGGCTAAATATTCAGTTGTTTCAAACCCTTGATTAAATGTAGATGCTTTTTTTATTTTAGCAATTAGTTCTTTGGGCATTGGTTTTCCAGTCTGATTATGAACTAAAAACTGATTTATTACCCTGTCTGTAGACAACCATCTTTCAAGAAGCTGCGATTGAAATTCAGTATAATCTCTCACACCACTGTTTAGAGTAGGGTATTTGACATTAGATGCAAAAAAGTGTAATGCATGTCCAAACTCGTGAAAGAAAGTTGTAGCGTCGTCCCATGAGACTAATAATGCTTCACCTGGAGCTGGTTTAACAAAATTAGAATTATTAGACGCTAAAACATTTGTTTTTCCATCCATTGTTGTATGACTTCTGTAGGTTGTAGCCCATGCTCCAGACCTTTTTCCTTGTCTAGCATAAGGATCTAAGTACCACAGACCAATATGCTTTCCTGAGGATTTATTTACAACTTCCCAAACATTTACATCTTCATGAAATACAGGAATTTTACC
>CABXBY010000021.1 GCA_902510655.1 uncultured Bacteroidota bacterium
GTTAGCAAGCATGAACAGCCAATAATAAAACTAAGCGATTCTTTAGGAGATACCAAAAGAGGTGACAAAGGTTTTGGAAGTACAGGCATAAATTAAACACTATGAAGTTAATCATTCCTATGGCTGGAAGAGGATCCAGATTAAGACCTCACACTTTTACAACTGCAAAACCATTGTTTAAAATTGCGGGTAAAAGTATTTTGGCTCAATTAATAAAAGATGCTGTTAAGATGATAGATGAGCCTGTTGAAGAAATGGCTTTTATAGTTGGAGACGAGTCTTTTTTTGGAGATAAAATTATTCAAGAGTTAAAATTATTAGCAAAGAAATATAACTCGACTGCCACAATATACAGACAGCTTATTCCCTTAGGAACTGGCCATGCAATTATGTGTGCAGAAAAATCTTTAAGCGGGAAAGCTCTAATAATTTATCCAGACACATTAATAAAAACTAATGAGCCTTTTGACAAGGAAGCAGATGCTATTATATGGACAAAGGAAGTTGAGAACCCTGAAGCTTTCGGAGTTGTTAAATTAAATGAGAAAGGCAATGTCACCGCTTTAGTAGAAAAACCTACTGAATTTGTTTCAAACCTTGCTGTTATCGGGCTTTATTATTTTAAAGAAATTACACAACTTAAAAACCAACTTCAAAAAGTTATTGAAAAAAATTTAATGAACTCAGGAGAATATCAAATTAATGATGGCTTATTAAAAATGATGAGCGACGGAAAAATATTTAAAGTTGGAAAAGTATCAGCATGGCTTGACTGTGGAAATGTTAAAAGCTCAATTAACTCAAATAAAGAAATGCTTAATTTTCATAAAAATGATAAATTAGAATTGATTTCAAGTAACATTAAATTAATTAATTCAAATATTATTGAACCAGTTTTTATAGGTGAGAATGTAGTTGTTGAAAATTCTACCATAGGACCACATGTGTCAATATATAATGACGCTAAAATCTCTGATTCCAAACTAGAAAACTCTATAATTGGAGAGAATACAGAAATACTAAACGCTGATATTAAAGACTCTATGATTGGCAATAATTGTAAATATAATGGCAATTATAAATCTGTAAATATTGGAGATTTCAGCGAGTTGATTTAACTTGCTGTAATGAGAAAAATAATTTTTGTCTTTTTTCTATTTATTTCTAGCTGTAATTTAACTAAGAGCTCAAGTTCAAATTCAGCTTTAAAAAAAATACCAACAAAAATTCTAAAAGAAAAAGTAGAAAACAACAAAAATAAATTTTCCTATTTAATGTTGCGGTCACAAGCAACGATTGTCAATAACGGATCTACAAATCAATTTAATCTTTCAATAAGATTAAAAAATCAGGATAAAATTTTAATTAGCGGCTCGCTTTTGATCCCACTATTTAAAGGATTGCTTTCTAGAAATGATTTTGCATTTTACGAAAAGCTCAATAAGTCATTTTATAAAGGGAATTACGATTATATTTCTGACTTGTTAAACTTTGATTTTTCATTAGTTTCATTTCAAAATTTAATTACTGGAAAACCAATTGTTAATTTAGAAAACCAAAAATTAAAGCAAAGTTTTGAAAATAAAAACTATGTGTTAAGTTCATATGACAAAAAATCTAAACTGTATCATATGTATTATTTTGAGCCCCTTACATTCAATTTAAAAAAACAGGTTTTCACAGATAAAAACAAAAAAATTCTAACAATTGAATATCGAGATTACAAAGTAATTGAAAATAATTTTTTGCCCCAAAAAGTGATAATAAGCACAAAAAATAATGAAAAGGAATTAAAAATTAGCCTTAATTCTAAAATCAGAAGAATTAATGAAAAAATTTCTTTTCCTTTTAAAATACCTAATGGATATAAAAAGCTTCAATTATGAATTTTGTGAAAGCCTTGCAGTGTTCTGTATTAATAGCTTTCATGGTGAGCTTTAATTCCTTGCAAGCACAAAAATCTACGCAAAAACAATTAGAAGAAAAAAAAGCTCTTTTAAACAAGGAGTTAAAAGTAATAAACGCCTTACTTTTTACCAATAAACAAAGAAAAACAGCTGCTTTTAATGATGTTGAAAATTTAAACTACAAAATAGAGAGAAAGCAAGAGTTGATTAAACTAACAAATCAGCAAATAAACTTATTAAATCAAGAGATAGCTAATAATTCAAAATCTTTAGAAAAACTTGAGACTGACCTTTTCGAAGTAAAAGAGGCTTATAAAGAAATGATTTTAAAATCTTTTAAATCTAAATCAGGTAAAAACAGACTAATGTTTATTCTTTCTTCTGAGACTTTTTTTCAGGCACTAAAACGGACTCAATACATAAAGCAATATTCAATCTTTAGAAAAAATCAAGCAAAAAAAATAGAATTAATATCTCAACAACTTAAAGAAATCAAAAAAGAACTGCTTTACAAAAGAGATGTTAAAAAAGGTTTATTAACAAAAAACAGAGCAACTCAAAAAACATTAGAGTTAGAAAAAAAAGAAGCAAATAACATAGCGTATAAGCTTCGAAGTCAAGAGAAAAAATACAAAAGAAATATTTTAGCTAAACAAAAAGAAAGTCAAAAAATCGACAACGAAATTAACAAGTTAATTAGAGAAGCTATCGCTAGGTCAAATAAAAGCAAATCAAACAAAAACTCTAAAAGCTTCACATTGACACCAGAAGCCAAAGCTTTGGCAAAAAAGTTTGAATCAAACAAAGGAAAATTGCCATGGCCGGTTTCAAGGGGAGTTGTCATTCAAAGGTTTGGAACACAAACTCACCCAGTAGTAAAAACTGCTAAAATAAAAAGCAACGGAATTATAATAGCAACTGAAAAATTTCAAAAAGTAAAAACCATCTTTGAAGGCAGCGTACTTTCAGTTCTTCAGTTTAGGGGTAGTAATCCAACTGTATTGATTCAGCACGGAAATTATATAACAGCATATAAAAACCTTTCTAAAGTGTTTGTTAACAAAGGAGACAAGGTGAGTTCTAATCAATATATTGGAGAGGTTTTTACTAACTCTTCAACAGGAAAATCTTCAATTCAATTTAGTATATTTCAAAAAACCACTCCACTTGATCCTTTGTCGTGGATTTTAAGAATGAATTAAATTATTTATAGTTCAAAGCCATCTTTGCCAAATATTTTCCGAGAATATCAAACTCTAAATTGACGTTGCCTTCCTTTTTTAAATTTTTAAAACTGGTATGTTCATAAGTGTAAGGAATAATAGCAACTTTAAATTGATTGGGCTTTGAATCGATAACAGTTAAACTAACCCCATTAACAGCAATTGATCCTTTTTCAACAGTTATATTATTGGATTTTTGATATTCAATTACAAACTCCCAGCTTCCGTTTTTTTCTTTAACATCAATACATTTACCAATCTGGTCAACGTGACCTTGTATCATATGACCATCTAATCGGTCTCCAATTTTCATAGCTCTTTCTAAATTGATGACATCACCAATCTTCCATTCATTGATGGTTGTTTTATTCATGGTTTCTTCAATAGCTGTAACCGTATATAATTTGTCATTAATATCAACTACAGTTAAACAAATACCGTTGTGAGATACGCTTTGATCTATTTTTAGCTCAGAAGTAATTTCACAAGACAATGTAATGTCAAGGTTATTTTTGGAGTTTTTAATATCAACTATTTTAGCCTGCTGTTCAACTATTCCTGTAAACATGAGTATTAATTTATATCTTTAAATAATAGATAAAAATAATAATAATAAAAGAACAAATTACATGAAGAATGAAACTTTACCTATTGTAGGGATTTCATGTGGAGATCCAAACGGAATAGGAATAGAAGTAATCTTAAAATCTTTATCCGACAAGAGGATATTAAGTTTTTTTACTCCAATAGTTTTTTGTAATAATAAATTAATTTCTAGCCAAAAAGAACAATTTAACCTTGAGTTAAATCAAATAAAAATTAATATAAATCAAAGTCCAGTTAATGGAAAAGTTAATATAATAAACGTATGGGAAGACGATTTTGTTACAACATTTGGTAAGCCGACCAAGGATTCCGGAATAAAGTCATTTTTATCTCTTCAAGCAGCTGTAAAGGCTTTGAAGAACAATAAAATTAATTTATTGGTGACCGCTCCAATTAACAAAAACAACATTCAAAGTGAAAAATTTAAATTTCCAGGTCACACTGACTATTTAGCAGAAGAGTTAGATGGAGAAAGTTTGATGTTTATGATTTGTGATGAATTGAAAATAGGACTTTTAACAGATCACGTTGCATTAAAAGAAATTAACACGCATGTCACTAAAAAGAGAATAGAACAAAAATTTTCTTTAATTAACGAATCTTTAAAAAAAGATTTTGGTATTCAAAAGCCTAAAATTGCAGTTCTTTCAATTGACCCTCACGCTGGTGACGGAGGAGTAATAGGGAAGGATGATCAAGATATATTAAAACCGGTATTATTAGAAATTGCATCAAAAAATAATTTAGTTTTTGGACCTTTTTCTAGTGATAGTTTTTTTGGGTCAGGACAACATAAAAAATACGATGCTGTTTTAGCCATTTATCACGACCAAGGTCTTATTCCTTTTAAGACTTTGTCTTTTGGCACAGGGGTTAATTATACTGCTGGCCTGAACAAAGTAAGAACTTCCCCTGACCACGGAACAGGCTATGACATTGCAGGCAAGGGGCTTGCAGATTCAACGTCTTTTAAAAACGCAATTTTTTCTGCAATTGAGATTTTAAAATCAAGAAATCTGTTTGAAGATCTAAATAAAAATTCATTAAACTTGTCTAATTCCAAAACAGGGAAGAAATAGGCTGTTAAAATTATAATATTTCTTATATTCGCATGCTCAAACTTAGCATTATGCAGTTTTTAAATCAGTTTGTAATTAGTTTTACTGGATTAAAAGAAGGTGAGCATGAATATAAGTTCGAGCTAGAAAACGAGTTCTTTGAACATTTTGAATACAATGATTTTAATAGTTGCAAAATAGACGCAACAGTCATTTTGAATAAAAAATCTAATTTATTAGAGTTTAATTTTTATTCTAAGGGAAAGATTAATCTAAACTGTCATGTTTCTAACGAGCCTTTTGAATATTCTCAAGAGCACGACATGAAACTGGTAGTAAAGTTTAGCTCTGAATTATCTGATGATAATGAAGAACTTTTGGTTTTACCCGTTGGTCAAACACAAATAAATATTGGAAAATACTTGTTTGAAATGATAGTGTTATCTTTACCTATTAAAATTATACATCCTGGCGTGAAAGACGGTTCTTTAGAAACAGAAACGTTAAAAAAGCTTAGGGAGTATGAATCAAATGTTTTAGATAATAAAGATAAAAGTGATCCCAGATGGGACAAATTAAAAGATTTAATATAAAAGATTATGGCACATCCTAAAAGAAAAATTTCCAAAACTAGAAGAGATAAAAGAAGAACTCATTATAAAGTTTCCGATTCTCAGATAGCGACATGTAAAACTACAGGTGAAGCTCATTTATACCATAGAGCACATTGGCATGAAGGAAAATTATACTACAGAGGTAAAGTTTTGATAGACAATACTGTAGAAGCAGAGGCTTAATATATTTTTTAAAAAAATAGTGTTTTTTTCTGTTTTTTTGTCTTTTTTTGCCGTTTTTCCCCATTTTTTCCCCATTTTTGATCAAAATTCTAAATAACGAGTTTGAAAAAAATTAAAGCTTCTATAACTGCAGTCGGTTCTTTTTTGCCAGAAAAAATTTTAAATAATGCAGATTTAGAGAAAATCGTTGATACAAATGATGATTGGATAACCACTCGAACTGGAATTGAAGAAAGAAGAATTTTAGACAAAGGTATCGGGACTTCATATATGGCAATCCGAGCTGCGAATACCATAATTAAAAATAAAAAATTAGACCCAACTGAAATTGACCTAGTTATCGTAGCTACAATCACACCTGATATGCACGCAACTGCAACTGCAGCGTATGTTGCTTCTGAAATAGGCGCATCCAATGCATTTGGATTTGATATTAGCGCAGCTTGTTCAGGGTTTTTATATGGTTTGTCTGCCGCTTCTGCATTTATTGAATCAGGTAGATATAAAAAAATTATTTTAATTGGAGCGGATAAAATGTCTTCTATAGTTGACTATACAGATAGAAATACTTGTATTATTTTTGGAGATGGTGCTGGAGCAGTGCTATTAGAGCCTAATATTGAGGGCTATGGAGTTCAAGATGAATATTTACGATCTAATGGATCAAATAGAGATTTACTTAAAATTGAAGCTGGAGGGTCTCAAACACCTACAACAAAGAATACAGTAGAAGAAAAAAAACATTTTATATATCAAGATGGTAAAAACGTCTTTAAGCATGCGGTTTCAAATATGTCAGAGGCTTCTGATCAAATCATGAAACGCAATAATTTAACACACTTAGATGTAAACTATTTAATTGCGCACCAAGCCAATAAGAGAATTATAGATGCTACATCTAAAAGAATGGGCATTAAGGATGAAAAGGTTCTAATGAATATTCATCGCTATGGTAATACTACCGCAGCAACCATTCCTTTGCTTTTATTCGATTTTGAATCTAAGCTTAAAAAGGGAGATAACATTATCTTCGCCTCTTTTGGAGCTGGCTTTACTTGGGGAGCTATGTATTTAAAATGGGCTTATAACCACTAATTATTTTATTATGAACATTAAGGAAATTCAACAGTTAATCAAATTTGTCGCAAAATCAGGTGTAAGCGAAGTAAAAATTGAATCAAAAGATTTAAAGCTAAGTGTAAAAACTGGAGCTTCAGGAAATGTTGTTTCTCATACTGAACCTGTATTAGTAAATACGCAGCCTTTGGTTCAAAGTATACCAAAAGAAACTTACTTAGAACCAGAAATTCAGGTATCCGACGCTACTGAAGAGGATCATTTAATTACTATTAAGTCACCTATTATTGGAACTTTTTACAGAAAGCCTTCGCCAGACAAGCCAAATTTTATAGAAATTGGAGACTCAATAAAAGAAGGAAGTGTATTATGTGTAGTAGAGGCTATGAAACTTTTCAATGAAATAGAATCGGAATACTCAGGAAAAATTGTTAAAATTCTTGTTGATGACGCGTCGCCAGTTGAATTTGATCAACCTTTATTTGTAGTTGACCCTTCTTAACCATATACTTATGTTTAAAAAAATATTAATTGCTAATAGAGGCGAAATTGCCTTAAGAATTATTAGAACTTGTAAGGAAATGGGCATTAAGACAGTTGCAGTTTACTCTGTAGCTGACAAAGAAAGTTTACATGTTAAGTTTGCTGACGAAGCGGTTTGTATTGGTCCAGCTAATAGCGCGGATTCGTATTTAAAAATTCCAAATATTATAGCGGCAGCAGAAATTACAAATGCAGATGCTATTCATCCAGGGTATGGTTTTTTATCAGAAAACTCTAGGTTTTCAAAAATATGTGATGAACATAAAATTAAATTTATTGGCGCTTCTGCAGATATGATTGAAAGAATGGGAGATAAAGCTTCTGCAATCGCAACAATGAAAGAAGCAGGAGTACCAACAATACCCGGTTCAGGAGGAATCATAGATTCATTTGAAAAAGCTAAAAAAATTGCCAAAAAAATAGGATACCCTGTAATGATAAAAGCTACCGCTGGTGGCGGGGGTAAGGGGATGAGGGCAGTTTGGAGTGAAGAAGGATTTTTAGATTTGTGGGAAAGCGCTAAACAAGAAGCATTTGCTTCTTTTGGTAATGACGGCATGTATATGGAGAAATTAGTTGAAGACCCAAGACACATCGAAATACAAATTGTAGCTGATAAATTTGGAAAAGCTTGTCATTTATCAGAAAGAGATTGTTCAATCCAAAGAAGACATCAAAAATTAACAGAAGAAACTCCCTCTCCTTTCATGACAGATAATTTAAGAGAGAGAATGGGAAAAGCGGCCGTTAAAGCATCTGAACACATCAAATATGAAGGAGCAGGAACTATAGAATTTTTAGTAGATAAAAATAGAAATTTTTACTTCATGGAAATGAACACCAGAATTCAAGTTGAACATCCGATCACCGAACAGGTTATTGACTACGACCTAATAAAAGAACAAATTAAAGTTGCATCAGGTATTAAGGTTTCAGGAGAGCATTATTTTCCTAAGCTTCATTCAATAGAATGTAGAATAAACGCCGAAGATCCTTTTAAAGGATTTAGGCCTTCTCCAGGAAAAATAACTAATCTTCATTTGCCTGGAGGTCATGGTGTTAGACTGGACACACATGTGTATAGCGGCTATATTATTCCTCCCAATTATGATTCTATGATTGCTAAACTAATTGTTACTGCTCAAAACAGAGAAGAAGCAATTGATAAAATGCGTAGGGCTTTAGATGAATTTATTATTGAAGGGATAAAAACGACCATTCCTTTTCATAGACAATTAATGGATCATCCAGACTATATTTCTGGAAATTATACCACCAAATTTATGGAAGATTTTCAAATAGAAGAGAAAGACGCTTAAAAGAAATCAGCTATAATTTTTTCAGCTATTTGAACAGCATTAGTTGCGGCACCTTTCCTTAAATTATCAGCTACTACCCAAAGGTTTAAAGCTTTATCGTGAGAGAAATCTTTTCTAATTCTTCCAACAAAAACTTCGTCTTTATTTTTTGAATACAAAGGCATAGGATACTTTAGATTTTCTATGTCATCTTTAACTGTAACTCCTGGTGTTTTCTCTAACAAACTTACAATATCTAAAATATTAAATGAATTTTCTAGCTCTATGTTTATGGATTCACTATGCCCGCCCATTACAGGAATTCTAACAGCTGTGGCGCTAATGCTAATTGAAGAATCTAGTATTTTATGAGTTTCGTTTGAAAGTTTCATTTCCTCTTTTGTGTATCCGTTTTCTAAAAAATCATCACAGTGCGGAATTGCATTTTGGTGAATTTTATATTCATACGCCATTTCTCCCTCTATATTTTTGTACTCGTTTTCCAGCTGTTTTAAAGCTTTAACACCTGTACCTGTAATAGATTGATAAGTAGAAACTATAACTCTTTTGACACCATATTTTTTATGAATAGGCGCTAAAACCATTAGCATCTGTATTGTTGAACAATTTGGATTTGCAATTATTTTATCCGTTTCTTTTATCTCGGAGCCATTAATTTCAGGAATTATTAGTTTTTTCAAAGGGTCCATTCTCCATGCAGACGAATTATCTATTACAACCGTTCCAACTTCAGCGAATTTAGGCGCCCATAGTAGTGAAGTTTCACCTCCAGCTGAAAAGATAGCTATTTCCGGCTTTTTTTGAAGAGCTTGATCTAAACCAACAACAGAATAATCTTTGCCGCAGTATGGAATAATTTTACCAATTGAATTTTCTGACGCAACAAGAAGAATCTCATCAAAATGCAAATTTCTTTCTTTTATAACATCCAACATTACATTTCCAACCATCCCAGTGGCACCAACAATTGCAAGTTTCATTTTTTTAATTTTTAACAAAAATAAATATTTATGATTAAGGAAATAGCAGCTTACGTAAATAAGTCAATTTTAAAACAAAAAGTTATAAATACAACACTATTTACTGACAACTCTTTTAATTCTTCTTGATATAGAACTAATTAACTCATAGGAAATAGTATTTGCTTTTTTTGAAAACTCTTCTGCTGAATAGGATTTGTCATCAAAAAAAATGACTTCATCTCCTTCTTTACATTTAATGTCTGTTATATCGACCATTAGCATATCCATGCAAACGTTTCCTACTATTTTAGCCATTCTGTCTTCAATTAAGACTTCTCCTTTTCCATTTCCATATTGTCTTCCAATTCCGTCCGCATGACCAATTGGAAGAGTAGCAATAACTGAATCCGTTTTTGCCGTAAATCCTTTATTGTAACCCACAGACTCCCCCGCTTTAATTTCATGAACTTGAGATATTATGGTTTTTAATGACAAAACAGGTTTTAGGCTACTTTCAAACTCAATGTCATTGCCAAACCCATACAATCCAATTCCAGATCTTACCATATCAAACTGATAGTCTGTATAGTTTAAAATCCCTGACGTATTTAAAAGATGTTTTTTCATAGGAGTTCCCAATTTAATTTCTAGAGCTTTATCAATTGAAATAAATTCTTCAATTTGTTTTTTAGTATATTTTTTTTCATTTAAATCCTCAGAAGCACCAAGGTGAGAGAAGATATATTTTGGAAGATTTGGTTTAATTATTCCTGAAAGTTTGTGTACGTCTTTTTTTAAAAACCCCAGTCTATTTAGCCCCGTATTGAATTTTATATGATAAGGGTAAGATGTTTTATTTTTCTTTTTTAACGCTTTTATAAAAAAGGATAAAACCCTAAACGAGTATACGCTTGGCTCTAGCTGATTTTCTATTATTTCATCAAAATCTTTCTCTTGAGGATGTAAAACAAGAATAGGAATTTTAATTCCAAATTTTCTTAAATCTATCCCTTCTTGAGTATATGCGACAGCTAAATAATTAACACCTAGTCGCTCTAGTTCTTGTGACACAACTCTAGAATCGCTCCCATATGAAAACGCCTTAACTACCGCCATAAACTTAGTTTTAGAAGTTATTTTGGACTTTAAATACTCTAAATTATTTTTTAAGTTTTTAAGCTTAATTTCTACAGTTGTTTCTTTAACAGGCATTATTATCGCTCTCTTTTATTCATTTTTTTAATGAAAATTTCTCTTGATAAAGGCTCGTATTCTTTATTTTCACCTATTAGAACTAAATTTTTATTATTTTCTTTTCTAAAGCTGTACCCTGCGGAATTTCCAGTTTCAACACATATTGCATGAACTTTTTTAACTTCTTCCGCACAGGCCATTAAATTAGGCATGGGGCCAAAAGGGTTTCCCATATAATCCATATCAAGCCCAGCTACAATTACTCTGAATCCATCGTTAGCAAGCCTGTTACAAATTTTTACAAGTGACTGTTCAAAAAACTGAGCCTCATCAATACCAACAACGTCTAATCCTTCACAGTTTTCTAAAATTTCTTCAGCATTGGAAATTATTGTCGCAGAAATTTCATTTTTAGCATGAGAAATTATTTTATCATCAGGACTTCTAGAATCTACTTTTGGCCTGAAGACTTTGTATTTTTTTCCAGCTAATTCAACTTTTTTGATTCTTCTTATTAATTCTTCAGTTTTTCCAGAAAACATAGATCCGCAAACCACTTCTAATCTTCCTTTAAACTTATGCTTTTGATTCATCTAATTAATATTTATTGAAATCTCTTACAAAGTAGTTAACTTTAAAGATTCGATAAAGGTCTTAAATTTAATTCAACATGGCAAAACTATATATAGTACCAACTCCAATTGGAAATTTGGAAGATTTTACCTTTAGAGCAATTAATGTTTTAAAGGATGTAGATTTAATTTTGTGTGAAGATACCAGAAGGAGTAAGAAGTTGTTAACACATTACAGTATAGAAACGCCATTACGTTCCCATCACAAATTTAATGAGCACAAAGAGATAGGAAAAATTATAGATAAAATTTTATCAGGCGAAAAAATAGCATTGATATCTGACGCGGGTACACCTGGGATATCTGATCCTGGATTTTTAGCTGTTAGATCATGTCTTGAAAACGACATTGAAGTAGAATGTTTGCCAGGTGCAACAGCTTTGATACCAGCTCTTGTGAATAGCGGAATTCCTTTCGACAAGTTTGTTTTTGAAGGGTTTTTACCTGTAAAAAAAGGAAGAAAAACCAAACTAGAAAAACTTAGCGAAGAAGAAAGAACTATGATTTTTTATGAATCTCCTCACAAGCTTTTAAAAACACTAAAAGATTTTTGTAATAGTTTTGGTCCAGAAAGAAAAGTTTCAATTTCCAGAGAACTCACTAAAATATATGAGGAAACAATTCGTTTAAGTTTGGAAGATGTTATCAAACTATTCACTGAAAAACCTCCAAAAGGAGAATTTGTAATCATTGTTGAGGGATATAAAAACTAATAATGAATTGGGTTATAAAAGAAAATAACGATAATGAATCCGTTAAAAAACTCTCAAGCGAATTAAATATTTCGCCTATTTTGTCTTCAATGCTTGTCAACAGAGACGTTAAAACCTTTGATGAAGCAAAAACATTTTTTCGACCAAATTTCGAGATGCTACACGATCCTTTTTTAATGAAAGACATGAGTCTTGCGGTTGAAAGAATTCAAAAAGCTATTAAAAAAAACGAATCCATTATGATTTTTGGGGATTACGATGTTGATGGCACCAGCTCTGTTGCCTTGCTTTCTTTGTACTTAGAATCTCTTGGGCTGATCGTTACAAAATACTTGCCTGACAGAAAAAAAGAAGGCTACGGAATTTCTATAAACGCGATTGATCATGCATTCAATAAAAAACAAAAACTAATTATAGCTTTAGATTGTGGAATCAAGGCGCATAAACAAGTAGAATATGCTAAAGAAAAAGGAATTGAGTTTATAATATGTGATCACCATAACCCAGATAAAAACCCCCCAAAAGCCTTAGCGATATTAAATCCAAAAAGAAAAGATTGTTTGTATCCATATAAAGAGTTATGTGGATGCGGCGTGGGATTTAAATTAATTCAAGGATTAGAAACCAAACAATCAAAAGACAATCAAATTATAAATTATTTAGACTTAGTTGCTTTAGCAATTGCAGCAGATGTTGTTCCGTTAACTGGTGAAAATAGAGTTTTGGCTTTTATTGGCCTTCAAATTATTAATTCAAATCCTAGATCAGGAATTTATAGTCTTTTAAAAACAAACATAAAAAAAGAATATACCATAAGTGATTTAATGTATTATGTTGGCCCAAGAATAAATGCAGCTGGACGAATGAAACACGCATCATTAGCGTTAGAGTTATTAATATGCAATGAAATAAATTCTGCAGAAAAATTAGCTATAGAAATAGAGGAATTAAATTCCTTAAGAAGAGAGATTGAAAAGGATATAACTAGCCAGGCAATTGAACAGGCTGACAATTCAAGTGAAAAAAAAAATTCTATTGTTGTATTTAATTCAGATTGGAATAAAGGAGTTATTGGCATTGTTGCCTCAAGGCTTGTAGATAATTATTATAAACCATCTGTGGTTTTTTGCGAGTCATCAAACGGGGTTTTAACTGCTTCTGCTAGATCAATTAAAGGATTAGACCTTTACTTAGTGATTGATCAATGCAAAGATTATATTGATCAGTTTGGAGGACATAAATACGCTGCTGGGTTAACAATTAAAAAAGAAAATCTAGAAGGATTTAAAAAACGGTTTGAAGATATTGTTTCACAAACAATTGATAAAGATATTTTTGAGCAGGAATTATTGATTGAATCTAAGATTAGTTTAAGTGAGATTACTCCAAAATTTTTTAGAATTTTAAAACAATTTGAACCTTTTGGTCCAGGAAATAAATCTCCTTTATTTTTATCCGAAAATTTAAGAATAAAAGGAAAGCCTTTTGAGCTTGGAAAAGGAAAAGAACACATAAAGTTTAATTTGACCCAAGACAATAAAACTTCATACTCATCAATAGGCTTTTGGTTTTCTAATAAGTTCAATAATCTTGAAAACAAAGAAAATTTTTCAGCAGTTTATAATATTGACGAAAATAACTGGAAAGACCTTTCTAGTATACAATTAAAATTAAAAGATTTAAAATAAAAAAAGCCCCTTTTTCAAGAGGCTTTTTTTAATAAACAGAAATTCTAATAATTTAGAACCTGTAAGTAAACCCTACATTCCAAGTTCTTCCCCATCCTGGGAAAACTTTATTTCTTGTATTAACTCCTAGGTAAGTATTGTCTCCAGGGCCAGCTTCATAGTTTGTAGCTGATTCTGCGAAGTAATAATTATCAAAAATGTTATTTATGTTAGCTCTAAGATAAACAGTCTCACCAGCAATATCTAACTTGTAAGAAGCTCCAAAGTCAAACAGATCATAAGAAGGAAGCATCATTGCTTCGTCTTCAGGACTAGTAAAATCTTCTACGTTAAAATCTGCATATAGATCAGAAGCATTAAACATGCTTATATTAAACTTAAACAGATCAGAAGGTGTAACAATTAGATTAACTCTTGATGTTGTTTGCGCAGCATCTCCTACCTTAACACCATCTAAATAAATTACACTACTTCCAAGGAAAGTATTACTAGAATCAAAGACATCTGCAGTTACATCTCCTCCATATTCGTAGTTTCCTAACGTAAGCATCCCTTCTACTTTTACAAAAGGACTAATTTCATACACACCATCAAATTCAATTCCAGTGTGAACTTGTTCTATGCCATAGTAGTTTGCATTACCGTTTACTCCGTCAACTCTAACACCATCTCTTAGGAATCTATCTTTCCAGCTTGTTTTATAAATGTTAACGTTGAAATTAAAGTTACTAGACCTATAACCATAACCAGCCTCTAAACCAACAACTTTTTCATTTCTTAAATCAGGATTAAGATTGTTTCCGTAGTTAATGTATACAGCATCAAAGTTCGGTTGTTTTGAATATGTACCAGCATTAACATAAACATTGCTTTTAGCGTTAATGTTATAGTTAGCACCACCTTTTATATTACCTCCACTAATGTTTTTCCAATCAGTTTTTTGATTCCCAGGTGTTTGGTTAAAAAACTCTTCTCTTTGAAACCCTTGATTAGACATAGCTCCTTGAACAAATACAGAAAGATCATCATTACTGTATTCTAATTGTCCAAATACTCCGCTCCATCTTACAAATCCGTCGTTATGGTAATCAATTTTTTCTTCATTATCAGTGTCTTTAAAGACATTCCATAAATCACTAACATTGGATCCATAAGTTGTAGTTCTAACTGCACTTCCGCCAGAGTAATTTACATTATCAAAATCTCTATAACCATCAGCACCTAAAAGGTGATCTAGTCTTCTGTAGTGAATACCTCTATAATTTCTTAAATCAACTCCGAAATCTAATGTTAATTTTTCAGAAAGTTCTTTCTTTAAATTGATAAGACTACCAACAAAGTTATGTGAGTTAACGGAAGCTCTTCTTACAAAACCGTTTCTTTTAACTCCATCTACTCTTTCGTCTTGATCGTTAACAATGTAAAGTCCAGTTGCAGCATCAACATTGTTGTTGTAGCTGTATCCTCCACTCCAATTACCTCCAACTCCACTGTTTGAATTTACAATTTGATCCCATTCTACCTCTCCAGTCATCTCATTTCTAAACCTTGAGCTACTAGCGTAATTTCCTCCAAGACGACCAATATCTCCAGTTCCACCACCTCTTCCAACAGAATAGTAAGCAGAAGCTGATAAATTCGTTGATTCATTGATTTTATATTCCCAGTTAACAGAAGCAATAGGCTTGTGGTAGAAATTTCTTCTCCAGTTGAACTCTTGCCCATTTAAATAACCATGGTTATAATTGTATCGAATACCATATTTTTCGTAATCAGCTGCGTCAGCCATATTATAAAAACTATTAGTTCTTTGATTATGAACTTGAGGCGCGCCAGTTACGATAACTTGTACATTATGCTTGTCGTCTTCTGAGGCCCATCCGTATCCCATGAAATAGTTGTAACCTTCAAACATAGTTCCGTTAACATATCCATCTCCTTCAACTCTTGAAAATAATAAAGAAAGAGCGTGACCACCTTCCATTTCGCCAGTGTTGTAAGACGCTACAGTTTTCATATATCCATCATTACCAACAGTTGCAGCTATTTTACCTCCTTTAGTTAGTTCTGTAGATTTAGTTAAAACATTAATTGTTCCACCAACAGATGAAATAGCCAACTTAGAAGCCCCAAGACCTCTTTGTACCTGCATAGCAGAAACAACATCAGTTAAACCAGACCAGTTAGACCAGTAAACTCTTCCATTTTCCATATCATTAACAGGAATACCGTTAATTAAAACCGCTGTGTTTTGAGAGTCAAACCCTCTTACATTAATTCTTGAATCTCCAAAGGCACCACCAGCTCTAGTTGCATAAACACCAGGAGTTGAATTAAGCATTTCAGGAAGCTCTAAGTTTCCAATTCTTTCTTGAATGTCAGAAGCAGTTAAAGTAGACACTGCAACTGGAGTTTTTCTGTCAACAGCAAAATCAACAGTTCCAAAAACAGTAATACCGTCAAGTTCATTAGCACTTGCTGAAAGAGCAATATTGCCTAAACTTATCCCTGAGTTAAAAGCTATTTCCTTAGAATCGTATCCAACGTAAGAAACAACTAATGTTCCTGATCCAGATGCGTTAATTGTAAATGCACCATTAAAATCAGTAGAAACTCCATTAGAAGTTCCCTTAACAAGTACTGTTGCACCTGGAAGGCCAGAGCCTAATTCAGCGTCAACAACTGTACCAGTTATAACGTTTTGAGCGTAACAGAATCCTGATATCAGAATTGCTGTAAAAAGTAAGGTTATTTTTTTCATAAATTTTATTGTAGTTAATATTGTGCAAATGTGCTTAAATTTTGTTAAATAAGTGTTAAATGGGAATGACTTTTTTTTAACAAATTTTGTGTATAACTCAGCGTATTCAGGATTTGTTGAATAATTCCTAATTAAAACGGAAATAACTGTTAATTAGATAAATAGCTTTTTAATAAGGAATTAGTTGAGCTGTCGTGGTTGGAAATTTTTTTGTTTTCTATTTCTTGTAAGACCTTAGAGGCTAATTGTTTTCCGAGTTCAACCCCCCACTGATCGTAACTGTAAATATTCCATATAACACCTTGAACAAATATTTTATGCTCATACATTGCAATGAGAGAACCAAGACTTTCAGGACTGAGCTGGTCAATAAGAAGAGTGTTTGTAGGTCTATTTCCTTCAAATACTTTATATGCTTTTAGTGAATTTACATCTGATTCATCTAACCCCATTTTTATCAACTCTTCAACAACAGCTTTTTCAGACTTGCCCATCATAAGAGCTTCAGTTTGAGCAAAAAAATTAGACATTAATTTGTCGTGTTGAGTATTCTCTTTAAAAAGAGGTTTTTTAAAACCAATAAAATCACACGGAATTAGCTTTGTTCCTTGATGAATTAATTGAAAAAAGGCATGTTGAGAATTTGTTCCAGTATCTCCCCAAATTATGTTTCCGGTTTGGTAATCTACAGGATTTCCATTTCTATCAATACTTTTTCCGTTACTTTCCATAATGGCTTGTTGAAGATAAGCAGGTAACCTGTTTAAGTATTGTGTGTATGGAATTACTGCTTCCGTTTCACACTTAAAAAAATTATTATACCAGATGCTTAAAAGCGCTAAAACCACAGGTATATTATTTTTAAATTCAGTTTTTTGAAAGTGCTTATCCATTTTGTTAGCACCGGTTAATAATTTATTAAAATTATCATATCCAATAGCCAAACTAATCGAAAGACCAACAGAACTCCATAAAGAAAACCTTCCTCCAACCCAGTCGTTCATTGAAAAGACCATTTTTGGGTTAATCCCAAATTTTTTGATCTCCGTCAGATTTGTTGAAACTGCAGCAAAATGTTTTGAGACCGCACTATCGTTTAATTTAGAAACAAGCCAATCCTTGATTGTATTAGCATTAGAAATAGTTTCTTGTGTTGTAAAAGTTTTAGAAACAATAACAAATAAAGTAGTTTCAGGATTTAAATCTTTAATTATTTCTAAAACATGATCTCCGTCAACATTAGAAACAAAATGAGGTTTTAGTCTAGACGAGTAATACTTCAAACCTTCAACAACCATAACGGGCCCAAGGTCTGAACCTCCTATTCCAATATTAACAACGTCAGTAAAGGGTTTGTTGTTGTAGCCTTTAATATTTCCAGAAATGACATCGTTTGTAAAAGATTCTATTTTACTTCGTGTTTCTAAAATTGATGGAATGACATTTTGACCATCAACATTAATTTTTTCATTTCCGTCTGTACGAATGGCAGTATGTAAAACTTCTCTTTTTTCTGTTTCGTTAATTATTCCTCCGTTAAATTGTTTAAAAATAGCATCATCTAGTTTGCATTCTTTTGCTAAATCTATAAGAAGGTTTAAGGTTGTATTGTCAACTCTATTTTTTGATATATCGATATTAAAATCGTTCCATTCTAAACTAAAACTTGAGGGATTAGATCTAGATGAAAGTAAATTTTTAATTTCTTTATTTTCAATTTCATTAAAATGAGCTTTTAATTTATTCCAAGATTTAGTTTTAATCGGATTTATTTTTTTTAAACTCATTTAATGAAATATTTTAATTTGTTTCAAAGGTAACATTTGATTCAATAGCATCAAGCTGTTTTTTAACAGGGTCCATGTGGACTAGATATTTTTCTTTAAGCTCTTTAGAAATAGGCTTTGCTTCAGGAAGTTTTTGTTTTAAAGGGTCAACTTGTTTACCGTTTTTCCAAAACCTATAACAAACATGAGGTCCAGATGTGTTTCCTGTCATTCCTACTGTTCCAATGTAATCTCCTTGATTTACAAATTGTCCGACTTTAACCCCTCTTTTGTCCATGTGGAGATATTGAGTTGAATAAGTCCCGTTATGTTTAATTTTGACATAATTCCCGTTTGAACGAGTGTAGCTTGATTTGGTTACTGTTCCACTTGCAGTTGCTCTTATCGGAGTTCCTCTTGGGGCTGCAAAATCAGTTCCACGATGTGGACGAACCCTTCCATAGAAAGCAATTTTTCTTTTTAAATTATACCTTGAAGAAATCCTACTAAATTGTACAGGCGCTCTTAAAAAAGCTCTTCTTAAATTTTTTCCGTTTTCATCAAAATACTCGACAAGTCCTTTTTTAGGATCCGTCTCAAATTCAATAGCATAAAAAGGCTTTCCCCTATGTTCAAAGTAGGCTGAATGAATCCTGTTAAGACCAACAGAAATTGAATCGTCAACAAATTTAGAAGAATAAATTACTTTAAAATTATCTCCTTTTTCTAATCTGAAAAAGTCGATTGTCCATGCATAAATTTCAGAAAGTTCATTTGATAATAATGGGGATAGCTTCTTTTCTTCCATCGTTTCAGATAAAGAGCTCGTTATTACTCCTTCAGCCTCAAATTCTACTAGCTTTACAGCTTTAGACTTTTTTTCAGCCCAAAGAGAATCAGTTAAAGAAACAACGACATAATCTATAAGATTAGGCTGATAAATAAAAACTTGGGGAGTTTTTAATGAGTCTTTTGAAGAAAGTATAGAGTAAGGTTTACCTATATTAATCCTTCTAACATCAAAGACTTTTTTTGCCTTTTGAACTATATTATAGATTTGAGGGTAAAAAAGATTACTGTCTTCCAAAATTGATCCAAATGAATCTCCACTTTTGACGGTATCTCTTTTAACGGTATAATCATTTAAAGTAAATCCAAATTGTTTTATAATTTTTTCTTTTACTATTTCAGGTTTTGACTCTGACTTTTTTTCTCCGCAAGAAATTAAAAGAATAAATGTTAAAAGAGAAATAAATAATTTATTCATTTAATTTAATTTTAAAAGGATGTTTTAAACCACGAAATTCTTCTAAATCAGCTTCTATAGATCCAATTCTAAGTCCAGCCTCAATTTTAACAGGAAGCTTGTTTTTATCGTTGCTAACCCATAACGTCAAGCTTTCGCTATCACTAAATACTCTACCTGATTCAATGTAAGGCCTAAATTTTAGACAATTTATTATTCCGAATTTAGTTTTCACATTTTCATAACCTAAAAACTTCATTCTAAAAGGATAGTTTTCAGCGTCAAAAAAAATATTGATTCGAATAAAATCATTTTGTTTAAGCTTTTTAACATCAAAATGATTCCTAAGAAAATAGAATGTAGAGATTAAGTCCTGAACATTTTTTTCAATTTTTACAGAACTTAATAAAGAGTTTTTAATATCATTAATATTGGCCAAGTTTTTTGAGTAGTCATAATTTATTTCTACATTTTTAGTGTAACCTCCTTCATATATATTTCGAGTAGATTTAATTGGTCGAACCAGATCTTTATCAAAAAACGTTTCGTAAATATCCTCAACCTTAAAAAACCATCTTGCTATCCCTGTTGTTTTTCCAACAGCAGTAGCTTTATATACTTTTTTGTCATCAACAATTACATCTTCAAGATTTAATGTGGCGTAACTAGCGTTAAAGAACCCATAATGAATTCTAAATTTTAAAGATTCCCCAGTTTTAAAAGCCTCAAATGATTCATTGATAAAGGGCGCTTTTACACCAGAATAACTTTGAGCGTTAATTTGATAAAAAACAAAAAAAACAATTAAACTGTAAAATAGTTTCAAGCGCATAGACTAGCAAAAATAATAAATACTATTTCATAGAATTTAAAAATTCTTTTAATTTTTTTGCTTTGCTTTCACCAACTTC
>CABXBY010000022.1 GCA_902510655.1 uncultured Bacteroidota bacterium
AATTGGACTTTCGACTGTTTCATGTGCTAAACCACAAATAAAAAAAACTGAACAACCATTTGAAGTTTTCGCTACTATGGATCAGGAAAAAGTATTTTTTTATAGTGAGGTTATAAAAGAAAAAATTAAAATTGTCCATATTGTTGATACTCATCTATACATGGATGATGACAGAGGAATACCATTTCGAAACTATAGTGATCGAATGGCAAAAGCTTACAACAAAACCACACATTTTAAAACAGGAAAAAAAACTAACCCTAAAAAATCTTTTGAAGAAACCCTTGCATTTGCTAATGAAGTAGATGCAGATGTTATTACTTTAATTGGTGATATTTTTAGTTTTCCCTCCGAACTTGCAATTGAATGGGTACTGTCAAAACTTGAAGCTATAGGTATTCCATATATTTTTATTGCAGGAAATCACGATTGGCATTACGAGGGTATGACGGGTGAATTAAATTCTCTTCGTGATAAATGGATCGATAAACGTTTAATGCCTTTGTACCAAGGAAATAATCCTTTGTTTGCAGCATACGACATAAAAGGAATCAGGTTTTTAGCTATTGATAATTCAACATATGAAATTAACGATGAACAATTAGCTTTTTTTTCTGAGCAAGTTGAATCTGGTTTGCCTTTAGTTTTGTTGGTTCATATTCCAATGTACGCGCCAGGCAAAAATATTTCTTTTGGTTGTGGGAATCCATTTTGGGGAGCATCAACTGATCGTAATTTTGAGTTAGAAAGACGACATAAATGGCCCGAAAATGGCCATACTAAAACCACATTTGAATTTTATAATAAAGTTTTCGATTCATCTAATTTAATTGCAATCTTTGCTGGTCACATACACAAAAATTCTATTGAAATTATTAAAGGCAAACCTCAAATAGTTTCAGATGATAACGCACATGGAGCTTATCTTGATATTGATTTTATGCCGTTGGATGAAAAGTATAAAATAAAAATCTAATCTTTACATATATTTTCTTCTTTAATTCATTATTGAAATATAAATATCAAGTGATGTTGCGACCATTAGCCAAATAAAATAGGGTAACCCTAACCATGCAATTTTCCAACCATATATTTTACGATTTAAATCAATAATACTGTATATAAAGTAAGACAATAACAACAAGACAACTGCACCTGTCCAAACCCATTGTAAACCAAAGAATACAGGATTCCATAAAATATTTAATAAAAGCGAAGGGATGAATAGTTTTAACGATTTTATATTATTTTTCAAATATGACGAAGTCATTAGTAAAGAGAAAGTGATTGCAATAGTTGTCCAAGCTAGTCCAAATACCCATCCCGGTGGAGTCCAAGGAGCTTGATTTAATGACGTATACCAGTCTGATGTTACACCATCTCCTGTCCAAATTTGACCAATGGCTAAACCACCAAAGTTAATTATTAGAAAGACTGTAAATATTATAATATACTTTTTCATCAAATATTGGTATTTTGCTTAATGAAGTATTGTTAATCTTCTTTTTTAATAGCAGTAGCATTGTCCATAATATAAACACCACTACTTACATCTTCTCTTTTTAATCTTAGAGTTCCTGTAACAACGACAAGTTCATCCATTAAAAAATCGTCGTAACCTGGTTTTAATCTTAATTCTATTGCTGATTCAGGGCCTCCAAAACCACAGAAAAAACAATCTGCATAAGGGTTTTCAGAAAGAACAAAAACACCTTCGTCGGGTGATAGAGTAAGCATATAACCAGTTATTACAACCTCTTTGTTGTCTAAAGGTTCTACTGCTTCTCCAAAATATGGAATTTGAACATAACCATACACATCTTCAGCATATTCAGATTTATAATAAACATCTCTCAATTTAAGCCAATCAATTTCTACTTGAGAAAACAAACTGTTTGAAATAAAAAAAATAATTATAAAACTTAGTTTATGCATCTGCTAATATTTTTGAAATATTCATTTTATAAACTTGAATAGCTGGAATCAAAGAGGATACAATACCAATTAAAATAGATAATCCTAAAAGCCAATATTCCTCATTTAAAATTTTTAATGATTTTAAGTTATAATTTATACTTTCTTCCATTAGTGAAGATACGAACATAACTCCAAATCTGCTAAATAGTAATCCTAGTATAAATCCTGAAATTGTTAGAATTAGGCTTTCAAAAATAATCATTGTTGATAATTGAAATCTTGAAGCTCCCAATGTTCTAATAAGTGCCATTTCGTATTTTCTTTCACGCATTGAATTAAATAAGTTAATAAATAAACTGAACCCGGAAACAATTATAATTAAATACGCTAAATAACTTAAAGTTTCAATTCCAAATCCAAAAAGTTTAAATAATCTTGATATTTCATATGATGGGACTGCTGCTTGAAGATTAGTATTTTCATTTATTTGCCTAGGAAATTGAATAATATTCATTGGGCTTTTGAATTTTATTAGCATTGCAGTTATCTCTCTATTGTCATCTTTATCTTCATCTTCGTGTTCGTGTTCATGTTCATGTTCATGTTCATTTTCGTGTTCATCATGATCATGAGTTTCGTGGATATCCCAAACACTTTCAGGGGATGTAATAATTAATTGATCAATTACAGAATTTGAAGGTTTTAATAATCCTACAACCTTAAAAGTTCCTTCGTCGTGGGATTGGCCTGTTTCTCTTAAACCATGAGAGCTAATTAGCTCATCACCTAAATTGATTTTTAATTTTTCATATACTTTTGAACCGACTAAAACTTCATATGGGTTATCCCAATCTTTTCCTTCTTTAATTACGCCTTTATATAGTTCAACAAATTTTCTTTCAGCACCAACAATTCTAAAACCTTTATAATTGTCTCCATAAAGAATTTTAATACTTGAACCTACCATTCTGTTATTACTTATTGTCTCAGCTTCAGCAAGAGAAATATTTCCAGTTGGAGAGTCAATATGGTAAACAGATGACAGAATTAGTTGTAGAGGACTTCCTTTTGCTCCGACAACCATATCAATTCCTCTCAAATTATTATCCATTTGATCTTTTATCAATGTATTTAGCTGAAGTAAAAGAGAAATTATTCCAACACCAAGAACTAATAGTGCTAAGCTTATAGATGAGCTTAGTGGTTTATTGAAAATATTTTTTATACTTAATTTAAATATATTCACAGTTCAATCGATTTTTTAAAATGTTTTTTCAATCTACTATCATGAGTTATAACTATTAATTGTGCTCCAAAATCTGTGGCTTGTTTTTTTAGAAGTTTAATAACCTTAGAACAATTATTATCATCTAAACTAGAAGTAGGTTCGTCTGCTAAAATTAACTTAGGAGAATTGACAATTGCCAAAGCTATTGAAACTCTTTGTTTTTCACCTTGACTTAATTGATTTGTTTTTTTATTAGACTTATCAAAAATATTTAAGTTTTTAAGTATACTTTCAATTCTAGTATTATCATTTTTATTAGCTATATATTGAGCAAGTTGAAGATTTTCTTTTACAGTAAGAGAGTTAACAAAATGTGGTCTTTGAAATACTATCCCGATATTATTTTTTCTAAAACTATCAAGTTGATAAGAAGACATCTGATTAAGTTCTTTATCAAACAATTTAATTGATCCGGAATTTGATTTTAAAAGTCCTGCAAGAAGATGCATTAGTGTAGTTTTTCCAACACCTGAGTCACCAATAATTAATAAGTTTTCATTACTATTTAAATCAATGTTCTGAAACTTGAAAAACATTTGATTATCATAATTAAACTCAACCTCTTTGGTATTTAACATGTTTTAAAGATATGATATTTAAAACATTTGAGAAAAACCAAATCCTATTTTTTCCAAGTACCTCCATATCTGTAAAACTTATTGTCTTTTTTTACAATACTAAGACAATTTTTACAAGAAAAAATCCATTCTTTAGTTGGTTGAAATTGAATTCTATACATTGTAGAATAATCTATTTTACAAATTTCACAATATTTAGTTCTAGAACTATTCTTGTTCAAAATAGAATAATTTTTCAATTTTAATATTAAGTTTTTCAGCTAATTTCATAGCCAGCTCTAGAGTAGGTTTATATCTGTATCTTTCAATCGAAATAATTGTTTGTCTACTGACTCCAACATTGGCACCTAGTTCTTCTTGAGTTAAACCCTTTTTCTGTCTGACTTCTTTCAAGTTGTTTTTTAATATCATTTTAAACAGTTCTATATAAGTAAAATTGATATAATGATTTTATAACTGATATAAACGCAAGTAGTACAAGAACAATAAAAACAATTCCAGCATCTGTTAATTGAAAACTATTGTATAATTCTAGGTTTCCAGTTAAGTTAAATAATTCTTTATTTTGAAATTTAGAACACACATATCCAATAAAAATGAATAAAGAGAATTCATAGAGTAAATAACCTAATTTATACGATTTTGAATTTATCATATCATCTCTTTCATCTCTAGTTTCTTTTTTTTTAAAAGCAACCTCTAATATAGAATAGGCAATAGCAAAATAGATTACAGTACATATTATAATTTGAATTATTTTTTCAACTAAACCATCCATTAAGATTAGAGTTTTCTCTTGATTTTCATAAAAATAAGGAAGGAATATTAATGCAAATACAATTGAATATACAATTTCAATTAAAATTGATATTTCTTTTTTTGATAATAACATAATTTTATTTTTGAATAATTCGAAGTATAAGTATTGAAAATTTAGAAACTGAATAAGTAAATAGCCCAAATAGAGTTGATAGCAAGGCAACTTTTAAGCCCCCGGCTATTATTGAAGGATTCGCTTCACCAGTTGCTTCAAGAACATCAAAAGCAGTTATAAGTCCTATAAACGAACCCATAACGCCTAAAGCTAGTCCAAGTGAGCCACTATCTTTTATGTGCTTAAGCATTTTTCTAGAAATTTCAATATTTGTTTTAATATTAAAAACAGATTTTACTGTGAAGTAAAATGATATTAATAAACAAATAAGAACAAGAGACATAAAAAGTGCTCCTCCCTCCATAAATCTATTAAATAAAGTTGTTCCAATTAATCCTGTTATTATTGCCATAATTCTTAGTATTTTAAGTTTCATTTTATATCTATATGTTAAGTTAACTTTACAAATATATAAAAAATAATGTTAAGTTAGCTTAACATGTGTATTTTTTTTCATTTTTGTATATTGTTAGGATGTCATTATTCAGATTATTTTTTGTTTTAACTATCTTCTTATTTCTTTCTTGTAATAATTCAAATGAAATTAATAAGCCTAACATCGTTTTATTTATGGTAGATGACTTAGGATGGCAGGATACTTCTGTTTCATTTTGGAAGAACGAAACTAAATTCAATAGGCTTTATAATACTCCTAACATGGAAATATTAGCTAACATGGGCGTGAAATTCACTAATGCTTATGCAACTCCTGTTTGTTCTCCCTCTAGGATTAGTTTGATGACAGGAATGAATGCTGCAAAACATAGAGTTACTAATTGGACTCTTAATCCTAATAAAAAAAAACCAGCAGAAATTAATCATAAAAATTTTGAATTTCCCGACTGGAATTATAATGGACTGTCAACTTTAGATTCGATTTCAAATACAATTTATTCTACCCCACTTCCACAAATTTTAAAAGACAACGGATATTATACTATTCATGCAGGAAAGGCTCATCTTGGTGCAATTGGATATCCATCTTCAAATCCGTTAAATATTGGTTTTGACATTAATATTGCAGGTCATGCTGCTGGTGCTCCTCAAAGTTACTTAGGAATTGATCATTTTGGAAATAATGACAAATCAAAAAAAATATGGGCTGTTCCCGGACTTGAAAAATATCATGGAAAAGATATTTTTTTAACGCAAGCTATAAGTGAAGAAGTTTTAGAAAAATTACAAAAACCCATTAATTCAAAATCTCCTTTTTTCCTTTATTTTTCATTATATAATGTTCATGCACCCTTAATGGAGGATAATCGTTTTGTTGAGAAATATAAAAATATTGGTTTAAAAAACTCTGAAATTAAATATGCTTCAATGGTAGAAAGTATGGATCATGCATTAGGTATTGTTTTAAAAGAGCTTGAAAAGAGGGATGTTCTTAAAAATACAATTGTTGTATTTATGTCTGATAATGGAGGCTTGAGTGCTGTCGCTAGAGATGGAGAAAAGCATAATCATAATTTTCCTTTAAAAAGTGGAAAAGGATCAATATATGAGGGTGGGATTAGGGTTCCTATGATTGTTTATTCACCATTTCATAAAACTAATGTTAAAGAAATTAGTCATCCAGTTATCATTGAGGATTTTTTTCCTTCAATTTTAGAATTTGCAAAATGTGAAGAAAGTAGTTTTGTACAAAGTATTGATGGTCAAAGTTTTATTCCTCTTTTAAATAATGAAATCATTGAAGAAAAACCATTATTTTGGCATTATCCTAATTGGTGGGGGCCAAGTGGGCCTGGTATAGGTAGTTACAGCGCTGTTAGACAGGGAAAATGGAAATTCATTTATTTTCATGATACTCAAATCGTCGAACTGTATAATTTGGAGAATGATATTTCTGAAAATAATAATTTAATTTCTTTAAACACCTCGAGATCTGAGTTACTTGCTAATGTTTTGACAAAATATTTAAAATCAGTTGATGCACAAATGCCTTTCAATAAAATTACTAATTCAAAAGTGTCTTGGCCAGATGAACATCCTTTGTTTAAATAATGAAAAAATCCAACCTTCCTAAAAAAACATGTCCTATTTGTAATCTTCCATTTTCATGGAGAAAAAAATGGGAAAAAAACTGGGACAATGTTGTTTATTGTAGTCAGAAATGTAGAATGTCAAGTAAGAAAAAAGTATGATTAGAAAGTGGTGGAAGGAACAAGTTGTTTATCAAATTTATCCAAGATCTTTTTACGATTCTAATAACGACGGAATAGGGGATCTTAATGGAATAATTTTAAAGTTAGATTATTTAAAATTATTAGGTGTTGATACCTTATGGATTAGCCCTCATTTTGATTCTCCTAACGACGATAACGGTTACGATATCAGAAATTATAAGAAAATAATGGAAGAATTTGGTACCATGGAGGATTTTGATTTATTATTAAGTGAAGTACAGACTAGAAAAATGAAATTAATCATAGATTTAGTTGTAAATCATACAAGTGATGAGCATAATTGGTTTATTGAAAGTAAATCTTCAAAAAATAATAAGTATAGAGATTATTACATTTGGAAAGCTGGTGATAAAAACCATCCCCCAAATAATTGGACTTCTTTTTTTGGAGGTTCTGCATGGGAAAAAGATCCAATTTCTAATGACTATTATTTACATTATTTTTCTAAAAAACAACCTGATTTAAATTGGGAAAATAATAAAGTTAGAGAAGAGGTTTATGAAGTTATGAAGTTTTGGTTAGATAAAGGAATTGATGGTTTTAGAATGGATGTTATTCCTTTTATTTCCAAAGATCAAAACTTTAATAACTTATCAAAAAATGAATTTTCAAATCCTGAGAAAGTATATTCTTTAGGACCAAGGCTACATGAATTTTTGAAAGAAATGAATTCCAAGGTTCTTTCCAGATATGATATTGTTTCAATTGGTGAGGCATTTGGAATTAATGAACAAACGATGATAAAATTATCAGATCAGAGAGAAAAGGAATTAGATTTAGTTCTTTTATTTGATATAATAAGAATTGGTCGTGAAAATTGGATTCAAAACAAATGGAATTTAGTTGAATTAAAAAAATTATTTACTGTTCAGTCAAATGTTGATGAGTTTCATTGGCCTACAGTTTTTTTAAATAACCATGACAATCCAAGAAGTGTAAGTAAATATGGAAATGATAAGGAATATAGAATTAAATCGGCAAAATTACTTGCTATGCTTACTTTAACTCAAAGAGGAACTCCAGTTCTATATCAAGGTGAAGAAATAGGTATGACAAATTATGATTTTACTGAATTAACTCAGTTTGATGATTTAGAAGTTCTGGGAAATCTAAGTAAAGCAATAAGTTCAGGCATAAGTAAAAAAGAATATGTATTACATTTAAATAATACCTCTAGAGATCATGCAAGAACTTCAATGCAGTGGAATAGTGGTCCCCAAGCAGGTTTTAGTTCTTACGATAATAATTGGTTCCTTTCAAATCCAAACTCCAGTTTTATTAATGTTAAAAACGACTTAATTGATAGGAATTCAGTTTTTCATTTTTATAAAAAATTAATTGAAATCAGAAAAAACTCTAAAGATCTTATTTATGGTGATTATTTTGATTTAGATCCCAATCATCAAAATGTTTTCATTTACAAAAGAGTTGGAATTAATTTAACATATTTAATAATTTTGAATATGTCAAATAGTTCATTGACATATAATTTTAATAATTTAACAGAATACAGTTTAGAGTTTTCTAATAAAAGGGAAAACCCTAATATTTCGTCTAATTATATAGAATTACTTGCTTGGGATGCTCTTATGTTTAAAAAATAAAATATTATGATAAATGATGTAGAAATTTCTTGGTTTGCTCCTATATGTGACGGAGATGATGATATTTTAGGCTCAAGAAATCCAAATTATAAAAGTACATGGGAAAATACCTCAAGAATTATTAAAACAGCTGATAAGTTGGGATATACTAATGTTTTATGTCCATCATCATATCAAGTCGGTCAAGATACTTTGACATATGTTTCTGCTATGGCTCCACTAACTCAACAAATTAACTTTTTAGCAGCAATAAGATGTGGTGAGGTTCATCCCCCGATGTTAGCTAGAACCATTGCAACATTAGATCATATTTTAAAAGGAAGATTAACGATAAATATAATATCTTCTGATTTACCTGGAAACAAACTTGAATCTTCAAAACGATATGCTAGATCAAGAGAAGTTATAGAAATTTTAAAACAAGCTTGGACAAAAGATGAAATTAACTTTAGGGGTGATTTTTATAATATTAATCTACCATCAGCGCCTGTCAAACCTTTCCAGCAGAATGGAGGCCCATTATTGTATTTTGGGGGTTATTCGCCTGACGGAGTTGATTTGTGTGCTGAGCATTGTGATGTATATTTAATGTGGCCCGACACAGAGGATAAACTTAAAATATTGATTTCTAATATGAGAGCTAAGGCACTTATTTACAACAGAACCGTACAGTTTGGACTTAGATCTCATGTAATTGTTAGGAAAACAGAACAAGAAGCGAAAGATTATGCCGATAAATTAATTTCAAACTTAGATTTTGAAAAAGGTGAGGATATTAAAAACAGAGCTCAAGATGCTAAATCACTTGGTGTTTCTATGCAATCTTCATTAAGAACTAGAGCCGATAAAGATTATTTTGTTGAGTCTAATCTTTGGACTGGGGTAGGATTAGCTAGATCCGGATGTGGAGCTGCAATTGTTGGTGATCCTGATCAAGTTTATAATAAATTAAAAAGATATGTTGATATGGGTATAAAATCATTTATATTATCGGGATACCCTCACCAAGATGAATGCGAATTATTTGCTAAATATGTTTTACCTAGGTTCAATAACATTCATTTTTCAAAAAAGTATAATAGAGTTCCGAAATCAACTCCAAATTCTCCATTAGGTAACGGATTAAGAAAATAAATATTTATGATTGATTTTGGTATAGTTGTATTTTATTTTATTCTAATTTTTTTAGTAGCTATAAGAGGAAAGGTTAATAAAAAAAGTACTGCTGACGAATATTTTTTAAGTAACAGAAATCTCAAATGGTATTCTGTAGCTTTATCTACAATTGCTACTAACATTCAAGGTTATCAATTTCTTGGAATGATGGGTTCTGCATATTTATTTGGACTGGCCCAAGCAAACCTTGAAATTAATGCTGTTCAAGGGATTTTAATTGCCACATTTATTTTTGTACCCCTATTTTTAAAAGAAAGGATTACTACAATAACACAGTTTATAAAAATTAAATTGGGAGAAAAAATAGCTCTTTTTTATTCGTTAAGTAATATTGCTTTATTTTCAACTATAACACTTGGAGCAGCTCTTTTTTGGGGGGCATACGCAGCGGAAATGGTTTTTGGAGAACAACTTTCTTTTCTACACCAAAATAGAATTTTAAGAATTGCAATACTTATATGTGTTTTAGGAATATTCTCAGCTATTTACACTTATTTAGGTGGCCTGAATGCTGTTGTGAAGACGGATATAATACAGTTTTCTATATTACTTCTTGGAGGAATTGTAGTATGTTTTATTGCTGTAAATCAGTTAGGGGGATGGGAACAATTGTATATTAAAACACCTGAAAAAATGCACCTTCATCTTTCTGCAAATCACCCTACACTTCCCTGGACTCATTTACTTGGACTGTTTTTTTTAAATATTAATTATTGGTGCGCTAACCAGACTGTAATGCAAAGAGCTCTTGCTGCCAAAAGTATTTCTCATGCTCAATCTGGATTGATGATAGGTGGATTAATTAAATATTTAATGGCAGTTATAATAGTAATTCCAGGAATTGCTTTGTATGGTATTTTAGGAGATAGTTTAACTGAACCTGACTTAGCATTTCCATATTTAGTTAAAACGTATTTGCCAATTGGTCTAAAAGGAATTGTTTTGTGTGGTTTATTTGCATCGTTAATGAGTACCGTTGACTCAACATTTAATTCATTAGCTACTTTGTGGTCCGTTGATATTTATTCAAAATACATTAATAAAAATGCTAATGACTATCAAAAAATTAAATCAGGAAGAAGAGCAATTGTCTTTAGTCTATTCACTGCTCTTTTAATGTCAATGGTTTTACTTTATTTGAAATTTGATGATCCTGATTCTGCCTTTACGCACACTTTGAATAACTTAAGATACTACATAAATTGTGGTGTTGTAGTTCTTATTTGTAGCGCTGTATTACTTTTAAAACCATCAAAAACTTCTATATTAATTGCCTTTTTAATAACTATTCCTTTGAATATTTTAATTCAATATTCGTTTCCTGAAATGAACTATTTTTTAAGAGCATTTTGGGTCATTTTAACTGGTTTAGTAATAGCGATAGTGTTTAATTTAAAGAGTTTTAAAAATATATTCGATTTGGTATATGTTTCATCTGAAAAAAACAAAATATTAGGTTGGGGTCTTTTATTAAGTTTAATATTAATTCATATTATTTTTCATTAATTTTAATTGAAATGAAAAAAAAAATAACGTTCAATAATTTACTTTTTCTTGGAATATTCATTGAACTATTGATTTTTATATTTTCTTACTTATTTAAAGAAAATTTTGGGGATGTTTTCAGGTATTCTGCAAGATATTCTGGCCGATTATCATTATTTATTTATTTGTATTGTTTTTATGTTTTTTATGTTTCATTTATTGAGAATAAAAATTTTAATAAATTAAAGGAATTTGTATTAATTTTTGGAATCTTACACTTGATTCATTTTGGTTACTTGGCTATGTCGGTATATCTAAATGAGTTACCAATTATCCCCTTAAAAGTTTCAGGTGGTGCACTAGCTTATATGATGATTATTATTTATCCATTTATAATTAATAAAATTAAAAAAACTACTTACCATTTAATATATTTCTATTACGTTGGTATAGTTTTCTTAGTGACTTATTTAGCAAGAATAAGAGGAGATTTTGAAGGTGCAGATCCTGAAATGTTCCATAAAATTGCCTTTTCACTTTTAATTTTAGTTTTTTTTAAATTTGGATTTGATTTTTATAAAAACAGAAAAAAATTTAATCTTTTATGAAAAATTTCAATAGCTATTTTCTTTTTCTAATAATATTATTTTTTTCTTCATTCAATTCATTCAATAATTCTATTGTTTGGGGAAGTATTGGGCACAAGGTTGTTGGAGAAATTGCCGAAAGAAAACTTAATCCTAATGTAAGACTTGTAGTTAATGATTTGTTAGGTGGAGAATCTATGGCGAGTGCTAGCACATGGGCTGATGAAATAAAATCAGACCCACTATATAAAAAATATAGCCCTTGGCATTATGTTAATATGCCGTTAGACAAAGAATACACAGATATTAAAAAAAACCCAAATGGTGATATAGTAATAACTTTAAAAGAGTGTATAAGAGTTTTAAAAAACCCTGAATCAAATAGAGATTCTAAAATATTTTATTTAAAATTTTTAATCCATTTAGTTGGTGATATCTATCAACCATTACATACTGGTAAGTTTGAGGACAGAGGGGGTAATGATATAAAACTTTCGTTTTTAGGACAGCCTACAAATTTTCATATTGTTTGGGATATCCATATTATTGAATCTTTAAATATGGATTATATTCAATTGACAGATGAATTAATAAATATGAAAGAAGTTTACTTTTCTTTAGATCCTGATAATTGGGTTTATGAAACTCATCAAGACGTTAAAACGTTATACGCTGAAATTGAAAACATTAATGAAATTGACAACAATTATATAAATAATAAAATTCCTTTTATTAAACGTAAATTGTTTAAGGCAGGTTCTACTTTAGCTGGGGTTTTGAACGACATTTTTTCATAAAAAAAAACACCCGAAAAAGGTGTTTTTTTGTAACATATAATTGATTTTTTATTTTGAAGGAACAGGGGGATTTGGAGACGAAGGAACAGCTTTAAAGCTGATTTCTCTTCCTTGCATTTTCAATTTCATAGTATCTTCACTGAATGAAACTTCCATTCCCGCTATTTCTTGTTTGAAAGTATTTTTTGAAGTCGCTTCAAGAACTAATTCTTGGTCCATTCCTACAGGTTTCATGGCTAAATTTCCATCTTTTGTATAAACTTCAAATTTAACCGGCATTAAGTCTGATGCATATAACCCAACAAATTTTTTAAGATCCTTTTCAGAAATTGAAAAAGATGTCTTTTCTGGTTTAGGATCTACTACTATTCTTTTATCTCTATTAGCAATATTCCAAGCTGTGTAAAAAATTAGTTTTGATCTTAATTCAAGTAAATCATATTCAATTTTATCTGGAGTGTCACTTGGTTGATGATAATCAGCATGTGTTCCAGTAAAATAAAATATAATTGGAATACCATTTTTTGCAAAATTATAGTGATCACTTCTATAGTAGAATCTGTTCGGATCATTTTTATCATTAAATCTGTAATCCAGTGTCATGTTTACAGACTCAGCATTAGTCTGTTCAGATAAATTATGCAGATCAACACTATCGTGATCTGATCCAATCAAATAAACATAATCTCTATTTTTTTCTCTTCTTGTTGGATCAATTCTTCCAATCATATCTACATTTAAATTTACAACTGTATTTTCGAGCGGATATATTGGATTATCAGCATAGTAAGCAGATCCTAACAATCCTTTTTCTTCACCTGTTACATGTAAAAAAACAATAGATCTTTTTGGTCCTTTACCTTTATCTGCAGCTTTTTTGAAAGCTTCGGCAATTTCTAAAAGAGCAACAGTTCCAGAACCATCATCATCAGCACCATTATAGATTTCTCCATCAGTTACACCCACATGATCTAAGTGTGCTGTTATTATTACATATTCATCAGGTTTTTCAGATCCTTTAATAATAGCTACAACATTTTCAGTTTCTACAGTCTTAGGTTTTTGACCTCTTCTTCCTCTCATTTTAAGGGACATTTCTTGAAAATAATCTCCTTCTAAATCTCCCGGTTCAACTCCAATAGACTTATAATAATTTCTTATATATTCTACTGCCTTTTTTTGTCCAGGTGCCCCAGTATCTCTACCTTCAAATTCATCAGAAGCGTATATGTATAAATGTTCGCTTAACTCTTTTTCAGTAATTGTTTTTGCAAATTTCTTTGCTTTTGATGTTTGAAAAGCAAATGAAAAATTGATAGTTATTAATGTAATAACAACTAACGATAAAAGTTTTTTATTCATAATTTTAAAAATTTTGAATCGCCAAGGTAAAAAAAATAACTTAGTATTAAATTATTATTACATAAATTAGAATAAGTCTAAGAGTTATGATTTTTAAGCGTTTTTATTTTATTATAGTATTTTCTTTTATTAGTCTGTTTTCGTTTGGAATTCAAGAAGATGAAAAGTTAAACTTTATTATAGTCTTTGCTGATGATATGGGTTACGGAGATTTAGGTGTTTTTGGAAATCCTACCATTTCAACACCTAATTTAGATAAAATGGCTTTTGAAGGCCAAAAATGGACTCAGTTTTATTCAGCAGCACCTGTTTGTACACCTAGTAGAGCCGCTCTTTTAACTGGAAGACTTCCAGTTAGAAGCGGAATGACTAGTTCTAAAAATAAAGTTTTATTTCCAAACTCTTTAAACGGACTTCCCTCAAGTGAATTTACAATAGCTGAAAAACTAAAAGAAATACAATATAAGACAGCCATCGTGGGTAAGTGGCATCTTGGTCACAAAAAAAAATATTTACCCTTAAATCATGGTTTTGATTATTATTATGGTATTCCTTATTCAAATGATATGGATAAGATTAACAATAACAAGTATTGGGCAGAATATGAAAGAAATGAACTTAATTCAAAAAGTTATAATGTCCCGTTAATTGAAAATTTTGATATAATCGAAAGACCTGTAGACCAAACTACTATTACCTCAAGATATACTAATAAAACTATTGAACTAATCAATAAGTTTAAAGATGACAGATTTTTTATTTATTTATCTCACAATTTGCCTCACATACCACTTTATGCTTCAAAAGAGTTTTTAGGAAAAAGTAAAAGAGGATTGTATGGAGATGTTATTGAAGAAATTGATTTTGGTGTAGGATTAATAATTAATGAATTGAAGAAATTGAATTTAGACAAAAAGACAGTTGTTGTTTTTACATCTGACAATGGACCTTGGCTAGTTTATAAAGATCATTCAGGTTCAGCAGGATTACTTAGAAATGGAAAAGGCACAACATGGGAGGGGGGAGTCAGAGTACCTACAATTTTTTGGGGAGCTAATATAAAATCAGGGATTATTGATGATATAGGTTCTACACTTGACATTTATTCTACATTTCTTAGCATTTCAGGGGTTGAACAACAAAAAAACGTGCATATAGATGGAATTGATTTATCTGAAACTTTATTTAAAAAAGAAGAAAGTAAAAGAAAAAACATGTTTTTTTATAATGGAGATGAGTTGTATGCAGCAAGGTTAGGAAGTTTTAAATTACATTTAAAAACCACAGACTGGTTTAAAGAACCAAAAACTCATGATCCACCCTTATTATTTGATTTAAATGTTGATCCATCTGAAAAGTTTGATATCTCTAAAGATAATTCCGAAAAAGTTGAAGAAATTCTTAATTTAATTGAACTTCATAATTCAAAATTAATAAGAGGAAAAGATCAGTTAAAGGACAGGTTTTAGCTAATTTTATTTTCAATATAATCCCAAAGTTTAATTCTCATTTCAAGACCTTTTTTTGATGCAATTTCAGCTTCTTTCCATTTTTCTTTGTCTTTACCACATAGCTCTTCTATCATTTTAAGTGCCATAGGGCCATGTTCATCTGCGTCAATTTCGATATGTCTTTCTAAATAATAAATTAAATTGTCTGCTTTTATTTCATCATTTATGGACAGTTTTTTGACAATTTCAACAAACATATCAGGAATTAAATCTTCTCTTCCAAAGGTGAAAACACTTGCAATTACGTGATTTTTATTAGTATCAATAATATTAAATGTGAAATCCATGAATTCTTTAACAATCGGATTAATATTGATCTTTTCAACAGATTTAGTGTAAGATTTTGAATTTTTGATTTCAGAAATAAAATCTTCAATTTTTTTTGTGCTGGCCCCAATTTGAATCATAGATTCCAGGTAAAGTTCAAAATGACTTTTTGGATCTCCATTTAAATCTACATCACTTTCTTCTGCTAAAACTATTTCATTAACCAATCTTCCAGCCAAACGATTTTCATTAGGTATCCATGGAATATCTGTACATGTTAAATTTTTCTGCAAAGCTTTAATTAAAGACATGAAATCCCATACAGCAAAAACATGACTTTCCATAAAATCAATAAGCTTTTGTTTTGAATCAAGTTTAGAATAAAGTTTATGATTTATAAGAGATTTTCTTGTTATCGATAAATTTTTTTCTAAAAGTTGGATATAAGACATTTTAATAAATTTTGTGCAAAAATAATTTATAAACCTTAAATTACAATCTTAAAATCAATAAATTATTTATGGATGTTGATGTTTTAATAACTTTTTTTTTAACATCGTTATTGTTGACAATATCACCTGGTCCTGATATTATTTATGTTATTTCACAAAGTATATCAAAAGGATTGAAATCTGCTGTAATGACCTCCCTTGGTTTAACTTTTGGTTTATTAATTCATACTTTTTTTGTTACGATCGGTTTGTCATTAATAATTTCTCAAAATGAATATATTTTTAATTTTATAAAATTATTAGGAGTACTATACTTTTCTTATTTAATTACTGTATCATTTATTAATAGGAATAAAAAAAAGGAATTAAATATTGAAAACAATTCAAGTAATGACTTTTTTAAAGGTTTAGTAATGAACTTATTAAATCCTAAGGTTAGTTTATTTTTTATAGCTTTTTTTCCAAGCTTTTTATTTCATTCAAATCTTAGTAATGAAATTCAGTTTTTGATACTTGGTGGTATTTTTTGGATACAAGCTACTTTAGTTTTTATGTTGGTTTCTCTTTTTTCTTCTAAACTCAGCTCATTTTCAAGAGGCTATAATTTAATTAGCAATAAAATATATATATTGGAGATTGGGGTATATATATTTATTGTATACTGGATAGTTAGTTAATAAAAACTAATTTTATACTATGTCTTCAATTAAAATAGTTGAATGTTCTAGAGATGCAATGCAAGGAATAAAGCAATGGATTCCCTCAAAAATTAAATTAGATTATTTACAATCAGTTTTATCAGTAGGCTTTGATGTTGTTGATTTTGGCAGTTTTGTTTCAAAAAGAGCAATTCCCCAAATGAGTGATTCAGCTTTTATAATTGATAATTTAGATCTTTCAAATACAAAATCTAAATTATTGGCTATTGTAGCTAATGAAAGAGGAGCATTAGACGCATGCAATCATTCATCATTAAGTTTTCTTGGGTTTCCATTTTCAATTTCAGAAATTTTTCAAATGAGAAATACTAATAAAAGTATTGATGAGTCTTTTGAAGAGTTAAAAAGAATTAAGTCAATTGCAGAAAAATATAATAAACAATTAGTTGTTTATTTATCTATGGGTTTTAGTAATCCGTACGGAGAACCTTGGAATTATCAGATTGTTGAAAAATGGATTGAAAAACTTAGTTCTTTGGAAATAGAAATAATATCTCTTTCTGATACTATTGGTACTGCGGATCCAGATGATATATACAAGATTTTTTCAAATTTAATTCCAAATTATATAAATATTGAATTTGGTGCTCATTTCCATACTAAGCCAGAGAAGTGGTTCAAAAAAATTGATTCAGCTTATAATGCTGGATGTAGACGATTTGATGGAGCAATACAAGGTTTTGGGGGATGTCCAATGGCAAAGGATGACTTGACAGGGAATTTACCAACCGAAAAAATGATTTCTTATTTTAATTCAATTAACGAAAACACTAATATTAATTCGTTAAATTTTGAATCCTGTTACAACCATGCTTCTCGTCTATTTCAAGATTATAATTAATCTAATTTTATTATTTAGATTTATTATAAATAATCTTGTTTACTATGTTATTATATGTTATGTTTACACTTTATTTATAATCAATCTAAATAATAATTATAATAGAACTGTGTAAAAAAAATAAATTGGAGCTTTTTGTTATATATTTTGTAGTAACACTACACAGTTCTATTTTTAATTAACTTAAACTTAAATATCAAAAGTTATTTAAGGATTAATAATTTAGTATATTTGCATGCAATTAATTAATAAGTTAATTGCTATGAAACTCCCAGAAAAAAAATTTATTGGAAAAGGGCTTACTTATGATGATGTATTGTTAGTGCCGTCATATTCTGAATGTCTTCCAAACCAAGTTGATTTAACAACTAAATTTTCTAGAAATATTAATTTAAACATACCTGTTGTTTCTGCTGCTATGGATACAGTTACCGAAAGTAAAATGGCTATAGCTATGGCTCAAGAGGGTGGTTTAGGTGTCTTGCATAAAAGCATGACTGTTGAACAGCAAGCTGAAAAAGTCAAACGTGTTAAAAGATCAGAATCAGGAATGATTTTAGATCCTGTAACATTAAATGAAAATTCTTTAGTAGCTGAAGCTAAACATTGTATGAGGGAATACAGCATTGGAGGTATTCCAGTTGTAGATCCAAATAATATTCTAATTGGCATAGTTACCAATAGAGATTTAAGATTTGAAAATGATAATAATAAAAAATTATCACAGGTAATGACAAAATCTAATTTAGTTACTGCTTTTGAGGGAGTTACAATGGATGAAGCTGAAATAATATTACAAAAACATAAAATTGAAAAACTTCCGGTTGTAAACAAACAAAATAAATTATTAGGATTAATAACATTTAGAGATATTCAAAAATTATTTTTAAAGCCTAAATCAAATAAAGATTCATTTGGAAGATTAAAAGTTGCAGCTGCAATAGGAGTTTCTAATGATTCAATTAAAAGATGTGAGGCTTTGTGTAAAGCTGGAGTTGATGCCGTTGTTATTGATACTGCTCATGGGCATTCAAAAGGTGTTTTAAGTATTTTAAAGAAAATTAAAGATAAATTCCCGAAAATTGATGTCATTGTTGGAAATATTGCAACAGCTGAAGCGGCTAAATTTTTAGTTGAAGCTGGAGCAGATGGAGTTAAAGTAGGTATTGGACCAGGCTCAATATGCACAACAAGAGTTATAGCTGGTGTTGGGTATCCTCAATTATCTGCTATTTATGAAGTTTCTAATGCAATAAAGGGATCTGGAGTTTCAGTTATTGCTGATGGAGGAATTAAATATACTGGAGATATTACTAAAGCAATTGCAGCAGGAGCCGACTGTGTAATGCTAGGTTCTCTTTTGGCTGGAACAAAAGAATCGCCGGGCGAAACTATTATTTACGAAGGAAGAAAGTTTAAGTCATATAGAGGAATGGGTTCTATTGAAGCTATGCAAAAAGGT
>CABXBY010000023.1 GCA_902510655.1 uncultured Bacteroidota bacterium
TCTGTCATATTTGACAATTCTTTATTGTGAGTAACAATTATAAATGTAATGTTTAGTTTTTCTCTTAAGTCAAAGAAAAGTTTGTGTAATAAATCTGATGATTTAGAATCTAAGTTTCCACTTGGCTCATCTGCAAAAATAACTTTAGGATCGTTAATTAATGCTCTAGCGACAGCAACTCTTTGTTGTTCTCCTCCAGAAAGTTGAGAAGGAAATTGATTAATTACATTTGAAAGACCTAATGTTTCTAAGAGATCTTTCGCTTTTTTTATTGAAATGCTTTTCTTTTCTCCTTTAATAATTGCTGGTATAATTACATTTTCTATAGCAGTAAATTCAGGAAGAAGTTCATGAAATTGAAATATAAATCCAATTTGAGTATTTCTGAACTTAGAAAGATTTTTATCATTTAAATTCAATACATCAATATCATTAATTTTAATAATTGAATCATTATTTTTGTCTGGTGAATCTAGCGTGCTTATAAGATTTAGAAGAGTAGTTTTTCCAGCTCCGGATGGACCTATGATTGAAATAATTTCTCCTTTTTTTACAACAAGGTCAATTTCGTCTATAACTTTTTTATTATTGTAAGTTTTGGATATGTTTTTAACTAAAATCATTTTAAACCTTTTTCTTTTTTAATAGATTAAAATCAATAAAATAATTTATTCTTAACGAAAGTTGATGATTTATTGGTTTTTCAAATAATTCTTTAGTGCTCTTGTAGTAAGAAATACCTGATAAATTATCTTCATTAAAAATATTGTTTCTGTAAAGAAATGTAATTTTACTTCCTGGTGCAAATTCCCAATCATAACTTAAATCGAGATTCCATAGATTAAAATTTGTATTAGGATCATAATCAGAAATGTTTTTATCTGAAACAGATCTATTCCCATCTGATTTTAGTTTAAAGAAGTCGTCCTTGTAAAGTGCTGAACTCCAAAATTGTCTAAATTTTAAACTTAGTGATTTATAAGAATCGAAGTTGTAGTTTAATGAAATATTATTTTCAGTAAATTTCACTTTTCGATTACCAAAATATAAATCGTCATTTTCATCAAAAACATAACCAATTTCGTTCTTACTTATTCCATTTGAAACACCCAATTCAACTTTAAATTTGTTAGACAACCTGAATCCAGAGTAAAATTCAATTTCAGTCTTACTACTATCCTCTTCAAATTGCTCATTTACGCCATAAGAGTGTTCTATACCTGATCCATAAACTAGTTTTTTTCTGGTGTCAGATCTGTAATTAAATTCTAATTCGTATTCAGCAGGTTGATAGATAAAAAGATCTTCTTTTCTAGTTTCTTCAAAGTCCTTGTATTTTGAAGTATAATCAAAACTTGCTTTAATTTGCTCTAAGTTTAGAGAGATTGCTTCAATTCCTAACCTTGCACCTCTTGACTTTAAAACTTTAGGAAAGAATCTGCTTCTTTCACTCATCCACAGATAAGCTTCTACTTTTTCGTATAGTTTTGATGGCTTAAATGTCATATATTTAATTCTGGTCCAAAGCCTTTGATCATTTCTTAAGTTATAATAACCAAGATCATTTTGGTAATAATTAGAATCTACTCCATTCCAGCCTAAAGCAAATCTAAAATTACCAGTTAATTCACTTAAGCTTATTCCTCCTCTAAATCCTTTTATTTCTGAAAAAGATTTTGAATTACTTTGAAACACACTTGAGTTAATGTTAAATTTTCTTTTATCATCAAATAAGTCAATTACTAATGCACTGTTATTAGAATTATTAAAATTATTTCCTCTGTTAACATTAGTGTTTAAAAAAGAAAATGTAGAATATTGATTTAAAGCTTTTTGACTTAAGGAAATAACATTGTAATTTGTAAGTGGCGCTATCAACTTATTATTAAATTCTTCAGTATTTAAATTCTTAACTTTAGCATAAGCTTTATCAGTAATTGAATTAATTATTCCAATACTAAGCCCTGAATTCGTAGTACCAGTTAATTTTATTGAATTAACAAGGTTTGCTTTAGTATCATAACTTGTTAATTCTTCGTTGTCTTCGATTAATTCATCTGTATCTAAGTTAATGTCATTACCAATCCTTCTGCTGTAGAAAAAATTTCCTCCTCTAAAGCCCCCATTATCTGCTTTTTTAAACAACTGAGATCCTTCAGTAAAAAACGCTCTATTTTCATCAAATTTTTGTTCAAATGGACTTAGGTTTAATTCTTTTTCATCAAATGCAACTTGTCCAAAATCAGGTATTAATGTAGCGTCTAATGTGAAATTATTACTAATGCCATATTTCAAATCCATTCCTGCAGAATATCCGCTTAATGGTCTATTGTTTTTATTTAAATCTACAGAAGATTGTAAATATGGATAGAAGAATAGTCTGGTAGGAGGAGATATATTTTTTAATCCTTTTAATAATCCGAAAGATTCTCTAAATGTAGAAGTTTTGTTATTTACGTAAGTCCAAGAGTAAAATTCACCAAATTTAATTATTCTTCTTGAAAATTGTATTCCCCAAGATTGGACTTCCGTGGAGGGAAATCTAAGTGCACTGTATGGAATTTTCATTTCCATATACCAACCCTTTTCATCTATTGAAACTTTGCCTTCAAAAACAGTATCAAAATTCCAGTCATTTGATGAAAATTCGCCAGATGTATAAGTGTCACCCAAAGTCCCAGCACTAGTTATTTGAAAACCTTGATCGTTTAAATTATCGTCATTAGTATTTATACTTAACCAAAAAGAATCAGCATTTACTTCCCATATATTATCTCTTTGACTGAATTCTCTTGGAAGTGAATCTGGATTAGGATCATTAAATTTTCCAGCTACATATATACCAGTATCATCATAACCTAAATAAATAAAAGACTCGTAGCCCTTTCTTTCGGACTGGCCATTATTTGGCATATTTCGTTCAAATCCTGTTGCAGCTTCTAGATTTTTCCACTGAGAATCATTAATTATTCCATCAATTTTTGGTGGATTATCGAATCTGATGATTTCAATTTCTTTTCTATTTTGAGAATAATTAAATGTTGTAAATAATATAAAAAATAAAACACAAAATCTTTTCATTAATTTTTTATTAAAAAATTTAATAACGAATACAAATTTAAACTAATTTTATACATGAAAATAATTAAATAATATGATTAAAACTTCAATTTTTGGTGGTGGCTGTTTTTGGTGTACTGAAGCTATTTTTAAGAAAATTAATGGAGTTAAGTCTGCATTGCCTGGTTATATTGGTGGACATATTATTGATCCTACATATGAACAAGTATGCACTGGAACAACAGGCCATTCAGAAGTAATTAAAATTGAATACGATTCCTCTGTTATTTCATTTAAGGATTTATTAGTAGTCTTTTTTTCAACTCATGATCCAACGACTTTAAACAGACAGGGGAATGACATTGGTACTCAGTATAGGTCGTCAATATTTACCAATGATGAAGACGAAATTAAAATAATAGTAAGTTATATTTCAGAGTTAAACTTTAAAGAAACTTTTGATAATGATATAGTAACAACAATTGAAGATGATTCTGTTTTTTATTTAGCAGAAAACTACCATCACGATTATTTTAATTTAAACAGTAACGCTCCTTATTGTTCGCTTGTAATAGAACCAAAAGTTAAAAAATTAATGGATTCAAAGAGTTCTTTTATTAAGAAAGATTAATTTTTAAATAAGGTTCCAAATGAAAGAAATTTTATCATTTTTTTTGACATTTTAATGGAAAGATTAAAAAAGAATTTAAAAATGAATTTATCTTTTTTAAAAGTTAAAATACTCACTATTGCGCCAAACATTAATCCAAACCATATTAATAAAATTTGGTAAACAGGAAATATAATTAAAAGTCTTAATGGCCAATAAATTAAAGCTGGTAGATTATCTAGAGGTAAAAATGCTACAATAGGTCCTGAGACTTTTGCTGCAACACTTCCTGTTACCCCAAAAACAATAAATACTATTATCATTTGGAATGGAGTTGATATGCCCCATTTTTCTTTTAATTTTTGAAGCATGTGTTATTTCAAAATATTAGAAATTTGATCAGCTAATTCTTTTCCAATTCTATCTTGAGCCTCGTTTGTAGCTGCACCAATGTGAGGGGTTAATGAAATATTAGGATGCATTAATAGCTTAATTTCAGGCTTTGGTTCATTTTCAAAGGTGTCTAAACCTGCAAAAGAAACTTTTCCAGATTCTAATGCAGATACAAGTTCTACTTCATTAATTACGCCTCCTCTAGCAGCGTTAACTATACCTACACCATTTTTCATCAATTCAAATTCTTTTTTATCAATAACATACTGATTTTGAGCTGGTACATGAAGACTAATAAAATCAGATTTTTTTAATAATTCATCAAGTGGTGAAATTTTAATTTCAAAATCTATAGAATTTCCTCCCATAAAATTTAAAGTAATTTTAGTTTCCTTTAAAAACTTGTCATAAGCTAAAACGTTCATTCCAACACCAAGAGCAATTTTTGCAGTTTCTCTACCAATTCTACCAAAACCAATGATTCCAATTGTTTTACCTCTTAGTTCAACTCCTTTTGCGTAGGCTTTTTTAAGTTTCTTAAAATTACTATCTCCTTCTAATGGCATATTTCTATTGGATTCGTGTAAAAAACGAACACCACCATATAAATGAGCAAATACTAGCTCAGCAACAGAAGATGAGGATGCAGCAGGAGTATTTATTACATTGATATTTTTACTTCTAGCATATTCTACATCAATATTGTCCATTCCAACACCACCTCGTCCAATAATTTTTAAACCAGGACATTTATCTATTAATTCTTTTCTCACTGTTGTTGCACTTCTAACGAGTATTACGCTAATATCTTCTTTGTTAATGTAATTCTCTAATTGCTCTTGAGCTACATTTGTAGTAATAATATTGAAACCTGATTTTTTTAATTCTTCAACTCCGGAATTAGAAATACCATCGTTTGCTAAAACATTTATCATTATTTTTTAATTTTAAACTAGTTTGTTAAGTTGATTCATTACTTCAATTAAAACTTTAACTGAGCTAATATCTAATGCATTATAAATTGAAGCTCTATACCCACCAACAGATCTATGTCCATTGACTCCACTTATGTTGGCTTCCAAACATAAACGATCGAAATGTTCCTTATGGTCCTGATCATTAAGATTAAAGGTTACATTCATTAAACTTCTATCTTCTTTTTTTGCAAACCCATTAAAAAGATCATTTGAGTCAATTTCGTTGTAAAGTAAATTTGCTTTCTCAATGTTTTTATCTTCTATTGCTTTAATCCCTCCGTTTTTTGTTAGCCACTCTAAAGTTAACATTGAAGTATAAACAGCAAACACTGGAGGTGTATTAAACATGCTATCTTTATCAATATGTACTTTATAATCCAACATTGAAGGAATAGCTCTTGAAACCTTTCCAAGTATTTCTTCTTTAACTATAACTAAAGTTGTTCCAGCAGGACCCATATTTTTTTGAGCACCAGCATATATTAAGGAGAACTTAGAAAAATCAATATTTCTGGAAAAAATATCTGATGACATATCACATATCAAATTTGTATTAGTTTTTGGGAGCTCATGAAACTGAGTCCCGAAAATTGTGTTATTAGTGGTGATGTGTAAATAGTCTAAATCTGAATCTAAAGAATAATTTTTAGGAATGTAATTAAAATTTGCATCTTTAGATGTAGCAACTTCAATTGCATCTCCAAGATTTTTAGCTTCCTTTAAAGCTTTAGTAGACCATGCTCCAGTATTAATGTATCCAGCTTTATTTTCAAGTAAGTTGTAAGCAGTCATCAAGAATTGCAAACTAGCTCCTCCTTGCAAAAATAAAGCTTTGTAGCCTTTGTTATTAAGATTTAATAAGTTTAGAGCCAGAGTAGTCGCTCTATCCATGATTTCAACAAAATCTTTGCTTCTGTGTGAAATTTCGATTAAAGACAAATTAGAATTATTAATATTTAAAATTCCATTTGAAGCTTGTTCAATAACAGATCTTGGTAAAATGCTTGGTCCAGCGCTAAAGTTGTGTTTTTTCATGTATTTTAAAAGTATCGAAATTAGTTATTAAATTAATATCAAATATGGTACCTAAATTAAGATATCATCATATTTTCAACAAAAATTTAATAGTATCATTATTGTCTGCATAATCACTAATATTTGGACATTGTGTTTGACCGAATTGAATATTAGTTTTAAGATTCAAATTACTTGCTACACACTGAATACTATCAGAATTTTTAAGTATTAGTTTATTAATATCTTCTTTATTGTCATAAAACTCATAAAATAAACAACCTATTGGAGATCCAAGTTTTATATCTTCTTTAAGTATCAAAAATCCATTTTCAATAAATTTTTCTTTACTCATCAAGTAAACTGCTTTATTATAATCAAAATTATTAACGTATTTATTATGATTTATAATTTCTTTAAAACTAAAAAACGCATTAAATAGTATATCTAAGTCATAACCTCTTGGTAAAAACACTTTAGATACACTTCTGCATCCTAAACCAAAATAGTTAAAAACATCATTTGATAAGCCAGTAAGGTCATTATCAGACTCATTACCATCCAATATAGCAATAGAGTGTCTTGTTTTTCTTAGCAAATTTGGGTATTTACTAAAATAATAATCAAAATATCTATGAGAATTATTATTTCCAGTTGCAATTACACCATCAAAATTTTTAAATTTTTCGTTTTCGAATATAACTTTGTTTTTAAATTTTTTATTTCTTGACTCTAAAAACCTGACTATAAATGGAATTAATAACTTATCATCAGAAGATAACTTAACCAAACAATCAAAGTTTAATAGCAACGAACACAATAAATCATGAAAACCAACAACAGGAATGTTACCAGCCATTATTATTGCAATTTTTTTTGATGATTTGTCTACAACGTTATATCTAAATAACCAATCGGATATAATGGTTTCTTCTAGAGATTTTGACCAGTTTTTTAGTGAGAGTTTTAGATTATCAATAGTAAACCAAGAGTTGTAAGTCTTTGATTCAATAAGGGAGTCTTCCAAAAGTAAATCCCACTTAGGAAAATTTTTATCTTCTTTTTTATCAATGTTCTCTTTAAAAAGAGTGCCTAATTCAGAAAAAGCTTTTATTCTTTCTTTAAAATCTAGTGTCAAACTTGTTTGTGATTTTAATTGGTATTATTTTTGCGCAAATCTAAGTAAAGATTCATTATTTTACAATGGCAATAATAATAACTGAAGAATGTATTAATTGTGGTGCTTGTGAACCAGAATGTCCAAATACAGCAATTTATGAAGCTGCATACGAATGGAAATATGCTGATGGTACTAGTTTAGGAGGGGATGTTATTCTTCCTAATGGAAAGAGTGTTAATGCTGAGTTAGAACAAGAGCCTATTTCTGATGAATTTTATTTTATTTCCCCAGATAAATGTACCGAATGTAAAGGTTTTCATGAAGAACCACAGTGTGCAGCTGTTTGTCCAGTTGATTGTTGTGTTCCTGATGATCAAAATGTAGAAACTGAAGAACAATTATTGTCAAAACAAAGATTCATGCACCCTGATAATTAATTTATGAAAGCTGGAATTGTAGGCCTACCAAATGTAGGAAAATCAACTTTATTTAATTGTTTATCAAGCACCAAAGCCCAGAGTGCAAATTTTCCGTTTTGTACTATAGAGCCAAATATTGGAATTATTAACGTTCCTGACAAAAGATTAACTGAACTTGAATCTTATGTTAATCCGGAAAAGGTTGTTCCAGCTAATGTTGAAATTGTTGATATAGCAGGACTTGTAAAAGGTGCTAGTAAAGGTGAAGGCTTGGGAAATCAGTTTTTAGCTAATATTAGAGAAACTGATGCTATTATTCATGTTTTAAGATGTTTTGATGACAATAATATTGTTCATGTTGAAAACACTATTGATCCAGTAAGAGACAAAGAAATAATAGATTTAGAGTTACAACTCAAAGATTTAGAAACTTTAGAAAAAAGAAAAGAAAAAATATCACGTTTAATTAAAACTGGAAATAAAGAAGCTGTATTTCAAAACGATGTATTAGTTAAACTGATCGATCATTTACAATCATTTAGTCCTGTAAGAAGTATTGAATTTTCTGAAAAAGAAAAAGAATTTTCTAATACTTTAGATCTCATTACCAACAAACCAGTTTTATATGTTTGTAACGTTGATGAATCTTCGGCAATAAACGGTAACGGTTATGTCAACAAGGTCAAAGAGGCTATTAAAAATGAAAATTCTGATTTGCTGATTTTAGCTGTTGCAACAGAAGCAGATATAAACGAATTAGATAATTTTGATGACAGAAAAGCTTTTTTAGATGATATAGGATTAAGCGAAGCAGGTTCATCAAAGCTTATTAAAAAATCATATGACTTACTAAATCTTCAAACTTATTTTACAGCAGGTGTTAAGGAAGTTAGAGCATGGACAATTAATAAAGGTATGACAGCTCCTCAAGCTGCCGGAGTAATACATACGGATTTTGAAAAAGGATTTATTAGAGCAGAAGTGATTTCTTTCAATGATTACTCTGAATATAAAAGTGAAATCAAGGTAAAAGAAGCTGGTAAATTAAATATTGAAGGAAAAGAATATATAGTTAATGATGGTGATGTAATGCACTTTAGATTTAACGTTTAAAAAAAAAGATTTCAACAACTGATTAATTCTATTGTTAATTAATTTATTAAAACACCAATTTATTTTTTTTTAATCCACACCTATATTAGCTATTTTCGTAGGAATGTCAGTTTCATCCAATTATACTGAAGATAATATTCGTTCATTAGACTGGAAAGAGCATATTAGAATGCGTCCAGGAATGTACATTGGTAAATTAGGAGATGGTTCTTCACCTGATGATGGTATTTATATATTATTAAAAGAAGTTTTAGATAATTCGATTGATGAATTTGTTATGGGTGCAGGTAAAACAATTGAGATTTCGATTTCCGAATCTGGTGTTTCTGTCAGAGATTATGGGAGAGGAATTCCACTTGGAAAAGTTGTAGATGTGGTTTCCAAAATGAATACGGGTGGTAAGTACGACTCAAGAGCATTCAAAAAATCAGTTGGTTTAAATGGAGTAGGTACTAAAGCTGTAAATGCCCTCTCATCAAGTTTTAAAGTTGAATCTTGTAGAGATGGAAAAATTAAATCTGTATTTTTTGAAAAAGGAAATTTAAAAACCGACAATGATATTGAAGAATCTTCAAAAAGGAAAGGAACTAAAGTAACTTTTATTCCAGATGATTTAATATTTAAAAAATATAAATATAGAGCTGAATATGTTTCTAAAATGCTTAAGTATTATGTTTACTTAAACCCAGGCTTAACTATAGTTTTTAATGGCGAAAAATACATTTCAAAAAACGGTCTTAAAGACCTTTTAGAAGATAATAATGATGTTGAGAAATTATTGTATCCAATTATACATTTAAAGGGAAATGACATAGAAATCGCTTTAACTCATAGCAAAATTCAATATAGTGAAGAATATTATTCATTTGTAAACGGACAGCATACAACTCAAGGAGGCACTCATCAATCAGCTTTTAGAGAAGCTTTAGTCAAGGTTGTTAGAGATTTTTATGGAAAACCATATGATGCAAGTGATATAAGAAAATCTATAATTTCTGCCGTAAGTATTAAAGTAATGGAGCCTGTTTTTGAGTCTCAAACTAAAACTAAATTAGGTTCAACCGAAATGGGTGGTGGTCTTCCAACCGTAAGATCATATATTAATGATTTTGTAGGAAAATACTTAGACAATTATCTTCACAAAAATTCTAAAACTGCTGAGGAAATTCAAAAAAAAATTATTAGAGCAGAAAAAGAAAGAAAAGAACTGTCGGGTATTAGAAAGTTAGCTAGAGAAAGGGCTAAAAAATCAAGTTTACACAACAAGAAATTAAGAGATTGTCGTGTTCATCTTGGTGATATGAATAAAGAAAACAGACTTGACTCAACTTTGTTTATAACTGAAGGAGATTCAGCTAGTGGTTCGATTACTAAATCAAGAAATGTAAATACACAAGCGGTATTTAGTTTAAGAGGAAAACCTCTTAATTGCTATTCAATGACAAAGAAAATTGTTTATGAAAACGAAGAATTTAATTTACTTCAAGCTGCTTTAAATATCGAAGAAAGTATAGAGTATCTCAGATATAATAATATAGTAATTGCAACAGATGCTGACGTTGATGGAATGCATATTAGATTACTTTTAATCACATTTTTTTTACAATTCTTTCCTGAACTTATAAAAGAAGGTCATTTATATATATTACAAACCCCGCTTTTTAGAGTTAGGAATAAAAAAGAAACAATTTATTGTTATTCTGAAAACGAGAGAATCGATGCTGTTAATAAATTAGGTACAAAACCTGAAATTACTAGGTTTAAGGGATTAGGTGAAATATCACCAAATGAATTTAAGCATTTTATAGGTGAAAGTATAAAGCTAGATCCTGTTATGTTAGATGAAAATTTTAGTATTGATGAACTTCTTTCGTTTTATATGGGAAAAAATACGCCTGACAGACAGAAATTTATAATTGATAATCTCAAAGTCGAACTGGATAGAATAGATTCTTAATATGGAAGAAGATTACATTGAGCCAAACCAACCAAGTTCAGAAAATGAATTAGAGGATTCGTTAATCAGAGTTTCAGGAATGTATAAAGACTGGTTCCTAGATTATGCTTCATATGTAATATTAGAAAGAGCTGTTCCTTCAATTGAAGATGGTTTTAAACCTGTTCAAAGAAGGATTCTTCATTCAATGAAAGATTTAGACGACGGAAGGTTTAATAAGGTTGCAAACATAGTCGGACATACAATGCAGTATCATCCTCATGGAGATGCAAGTATCGCTGATGCAATGGTTCAGATTGGACAGAAAGATCTTTTAATTGAAACTCAAGGTAATTGGGGAAATATTTTAACTGGAGATAGATCTGCAGCGTCTAGATATATTGAGGCTAGATTATCAAAGTTTGCATTAGAAGTGGTTTTTAGTCCAAAAATCACTAAATGGCAATCATCATATGACGGTAGAAGAAAAGAACCAATAAACTTACCTGTAAAGTTCCCATTACTTTTAGCACAAGGAGGAGAGGGTATTGCGGTTGGTTTATCGACTAAGATTTTACCACATAATTTCATAGAACTAATAGATTCATCCATTAAATGTTTGAAAGGTCAAAATTTTACAATATTTCCTGATTTTCCAACATCTGGTATTATGGATGTAAGTAATTATAATGATGGTTTGAGAGGAGGAAGGATCAAGGTAAGAGCTAGAATTAATCAATTAAATAAAAATACATTAGTTATTAGTGAAATACCATTTTCAACAACAACTTCTTCTTTAATTGACTCAATATTGAAAGCTAACGATAATGGAAAAATTAAAATTAAAAAAATCGAAGACAATACAGCTAATAACGTTGAGGTATTAGTTCATTTACCCACAAATGTTTCGCCAGACAAAACTATTGACGGTTTGTTTGCTTTTACATCTTGCGAAACATCAATTTCTCCATTAGGATGTGTTATTGAAGACAATAAGCCATTGTTTATTGGTGTTTCAGAAATTTTGAAAAGATCTACTGAAAACACAAAAGAACTTTTGAGATTGGAGTTAGAGTATAAAAAAAGTGACTACGAAAATCAATGGCATTACGCATCACTTGAAAGAATTTTTATTGAAAACAGAATATATCGAGATATAGAAAATGTCGATACTTGGAAAGGCGTAATTTCTGCTATTTCAAATGGTTTAAAACCTTTTACATCACATTTAAAAAGAGAAGTAGTTGAGGATGATATTGTTAGATTAACTGAAATTAAAATTAAAAGAATATCAAAATTTGATATCGACAAAGCACAAATTAAAATTGAAGCTATTGAAGGTGAGTTAGATAAAATTGCATTTAATCTAGATAATCTTACCGATTTTGCTATTTCGTATTTTAAAAATCTTAAATCTGTATACGGAAAAGAAAAAAAGAGAAAAACTGAAATTAGAATTTTTGCTGATGTAGATGCTAAGAAAGTAGTTGTAAAAAACTGTAAACTGTATGTTAACAGAGAGGAAGGGTTTATTGGTACTTCAATTAAAAGAGACGAATTTGTTGAAGAATGTTCTGATATTGATGATATTATAACATTTACAGAGGATGGTAAAATGATGGTAACTAAAGTAGAATCTAAAAAATTTATTTCTAAAAATATTAAGCATGTAGCTGTTTTTAAAAAGAAAGATAAAAGAACAGTTTATAATATGATATACAGAGATGGTAAAAAAGGGACTTCTTATATCAAAAGATTTAGTGTAACGGGTGTTACAAGAGACAAAACGTATGATTTAACCAATGGAAATGAAGATTCAAAGATGTTGTATTTTTCTGCTAATCCAAATGGTGAAGCTGAAATAGTAAATATAATTTTAAGGCAAACAGGCTCGATTAAAAAATTAAAATGGGAGTTAGATTTTGCAGATCTAGATATTAAAGGAAGATCTTCCAAAGGAAATATTGTTTCTAAGTATACAATAAATAAAATTGAATTTAAAGAAAAGGGTTTATCTACTTTAAAGCCTAGAAAAATTTGGTTTGATGAGACTATCCAAAGGCTTAACGTTGATGAAAGAGGAGAGTTGTTGGGAGAGTTTAAGAGTGATGACTGTTTAATTATGATTAAGCAAAATGGTTCGCTTAAAACAGTAAAACCTGATATGAATATGCATTTTCCAGAAGATATGATTGCTTTAGAGAAGTGGATTCCAGAAAAGCCAATTTCTGTTTTATATTTTAATGGACAAAAAGAATGCTATTTTGTAAAAAGATTTTTAGCTGGAAATCAAAATAATGATCAGAAATTTATTCCCGAAGGTTCTAAAATACAATTAGAACTGGTTTCAACAGATTGGAGACCAGTGATTGAGCTTACCTTTTCTAAAACCTCAAAAGGCTTGAGAGACAGCGAAACTAAAATTGTTGATGAATTGATTTCAGTAAAAGGTATTAAGGCTATTGGTAATAAATTAAGTTCTTTCAAGATCAAAAACATCAATCAATTAGAACCAATAGGTTATACGCCTCCTGAAAAAAAAGAAATTAACGAATTAGTTGTTGAATCAGAAGAGATTAAGACTAACGTTAATGATGATAAAGGGCAAACAGAATTAGAATTTTAATCCTTAATTTTCTTAACAATACCTCTTTGTTTGTTTTTAATGTCACCCACAAAGGAATATTCAAAAGTGTAGGAATCTTCATTGGTACTTAAAATCTTCATCTGTACAGATTTTTTTTCACTAAAAGATTTTGGGTTTACTTTTTTGTAAATACATTCACAATCAGAAACCCATTTAACAGTATTTGAATCAATCTCTTCATTGAAAAAGCCAATTTCCAAATCTTTTGTTCTTGTGAATTTGGTAATTAATGTGTCACCCTTTTCTGAAATTGATTTAAACTCAAATGTTCCAGTTTGAAATTTCAAACAATTTCTTTCTGGAAAGTTACATGAATAAATAAAAAATATTAATAAAATAAATCTGATATACATCGATTGTAAATTTATTAATTTTTATAGATTTTATAAGATCCATCGTTAAAAAATATTATAATTTTTTCTATTTCACAGTCTTTGAGATCATCTTTAATTGTTTTAACCTCCTTGATTGGAGTAGGAGATTCAATTAAATCGTTTTTACTACCCAATAACCAGTCTAAGCTTACATTATTAATAGAATTGTTGATTTTTAATATAAAATCGAGGCTTGGTTTGTTTCTTCCGCTTAATACGTGTGAAACACTAGATCTTTGAACGCCAATTTTTTCTGCAAATTTTGATGCAGATAATCCTTCGTTTTCAATTAATTTTTTTAATTTTTCTGTAAAATCTATCATGTATACAATTGTAAATTTATGAAAAATAAACAACATAATTACAAGAAAATTTTAACAAATTATAATAATTATAATTAAAGTTTAACTTTAATGAAACGATATAACTAACTTAAAAACAATATCTTGTATAAATTTTAATATTTTCTGTTTACAATTGTTATATCAGGTGCCATTTTTTTTATTTTATTTAAAATAATTAGTTTACAATTGTAATCATTAGTATTGTTAAATTTGTAAAAAAAATTGATGAATATTGTAGTTGAAAATTATGCTGATTATAAAGAAAAAGAAATTTTTGGCAGATATATTAACAACGATTCAATTTCAAACTTAAATTCAAAATATTCATCAGAGGTATGCGGATATAGCGTCAATAATTTACCAATTCACTTTTTTAAAATTGGTTCTGGCAAAACTAAATTGCTGATATGGTCTCAGATGCATGGCAATGAGTCTACCTCAACAAAAGCACTTTTTGATTCAATCTCATTTTTTTACAAACATGAACAGGCAGTATTTGATGATTTAACCTTATTGGTTATACCAATATTAAATCCTGATGGCGCTTTTAAATATACTAGAGAAAATTATAATAATGTAGATCTTAACAGAGATGCAGTTGATTTATCTCAACCAGAAAGTATTGTGTTGAAAAAGATTTATGATAAATTTAAGCCAGACTTTTGTTTTAATCTTCATGGTCAAAGATCAATATATTCTACTATTAATTTTAATTCATCAATTCTTTCATTTTTATCTCCTTCTTCTGATTTTGATAGAAATGAAACTGATTCCAGAGTAAAATCAATGAAAATTATATTAGACATATTTGATAATTTAAAAACATTAATTCCAAATAATATTGGAAGATATAATGATGAATTCAATATTAATTGCGTTGGGGATACTTTTCAGTCTTTAAACACACCTACAATTTTATTCGAATCGGGTCATTATTCTCAAGACTATTCTAGAGAAATATCAAGATATTACACATCTTTGGCGATTACATACGCTATTAAATCAATATGTTCTAAAGGATTTAATTTACAAAATCATAAAAATTATTATAAAATTCCTGAAAACTCCACAAGTTTATGTGATGTTTTTATAAAAAATATTAAAATAAAGCAATCTTCATTAAGTCAGCCTGTAGATTTATCAATCTTATATAAAGAAAAATTAAATTTAGTTTCTAAAGAAATTGAATTTTTTCCAGAAATTAGTGAATTCGGAAATCTAGACAAAGTTTCGGGTCACCTGTTATCGGATTTTATTTCAATTGACAAAGTATTTAACATCTCTGTTGAAAATGAATTAAATGAAATTGTAATTATAGCCAAGAAATTACGAAATATTCATTAAATATTTAATTTAAATAAAAATAATTCAATATATTTGCAATTATTTAAATTAAAACACAATAAAATGGCTAAAATTAAACTTGATGAAATTGATCACCAGATACTTGATCTTTTAATTGACAATACAAGAACAGCATTTACTGATATAGCTAAAAAATTATTAATTTCTGCCGGAACGGTTCATGTAAGAGTAAAAAAAATGGAAGATGCCGGTATTATTAAAGGGTCTTCGCTTACTCTTGATTATAAAAAACTAGGATATACTTTTATAGCTTACATCGGTATTTTTCTTGAAAAAACCCATCAAACTAAGTTTGTTCTTCAAAGACTTGAAGCAATTCCATTTGTTACAGTAGCTCATATAACCACTGGAAAATTTAATATTTTCTGTAAAGTTCGTGCCAAAAGTACTGACCATGCTAAAGAGATAATATTTTTGATTGATGATGTAGAAGGTGTTTCAAGAACAGAAACTATGATATCACTTGAAGAAAGTATAAATGATAAGAAAAGGCTTATGCACAGAATTTTTAATGAATTACAATAATATTAGTGAGAGAATTAACAAAAAAAGAAAGATTTAATGATAAAGTTCTTTCTAGATTCAACTTATACAATAGTATTTTTTCAACTTTACCTTATGAAAGTATAGCCAAAACTGGTGTAATGCTTCCTTTATTTGAAAGAATTTGTATTGATGGTTATAAAAAAAGTAATAATCCAACAGAAATTGTAAATGATTTTTTTGATACTTATATGACTGGATCTGATGATTCGGACAAAGTTTCTCTTTTATTTCGTTTTATTCAATACATTGAAAGACAGGTAGTGCTTTTTGATGCAGTTGAAGATGCCTCTTTTTCTCAAATTAATAATTTAGATGGTAGGGGAACTTTGCGTAGTTTAAAAGAAGAAGTTGAATCAAAAAACAAAAAATCTGAACTCAAAAAGTATTTGTCTAAATTTAAAATAAGGCCAGTTTTAACTGCTCATCCAACTCAGTTTTACCCTGGTTCAGTTTTAGGTATTATTACTGATTTAACAAGTGCTGTTAAAAAAAATAATTTAGCTGAAATTAAAGTTTTACTATCTCAGCTAGGAAAGACTCCTTTTTTCAAAAACAAAAAACCTACACCATATGATGAAGCGGTGAGTTTAACATGGTACTTAGAAAATGTTTTTTACAATTCAATTAGTAATATTTACAAATACATTAAAACAAATATTTTTGATGGTAAGGATTTTGACAATGACATAATTAATTTAGGTTTTTGGCCAGGTGGCGATAGAGATGGAAATCCTTTTGTAACTACTAAGATTACTTTGAAAACCTCAAATAAGTTAAGAAGTGATATTATTAAAAATTATTATAGAGATATAAGGAGTTTAAGAAGAAGGTTGACTTTTAAAAATATTGAATCTAAAGTCGTTGATATAGAAAACAGATTATACAAAAGCATTTTTAACGAAAGCAAAACTCCAAAAATTAGTTTAGATGAGCTTAAAACTGAATTAAAGAATATAAAAAGTATTCTTGTTTCACAACATAACTCTCTGTTTTTGGAAGAATTAGATGAGATTATTGATAAAGTAAAAATATTTGGATATCACTTTGCTAGTCTAGATATTAGACAGGATTCAAGAATTCATACTAGTGTTTTTAGTTCGTTATTCAAAATTGCTCAGAAAAATTTAAATAAATTATTTCCAGATAATTATTTAGATTTAGACGAAGAAAAAAAGATTAAAATTTTATCTAATATTAAAGGAGATATCTCCCCTGAGCTATTTAATGATGAGTTGTCAGTTTCTACATTGAGTTCGATAAGAGCTATGAAAGAAATTCAATCAAATAACGGAGAGAAAGCCTGTAACAGATACATAATAAGTAATAATCAATCAGCATTAAACATATTAGAAGTTTTTACAATGTTTAGACTTAGTGACTGGGAGAATCCAACTGTAGATATTGTTCCTTTATTTGAAACAGTTTCAGATTTAAAAGTTGCTTCCAAAGTTATGGAGTCTGTTTATACCAATCCAGTCTATAAGAATCATTTAAAACAGAGAAATAATCAACAAACTATTATGTTGGGCTTTTCAGACGGAACTAAAGACGGAGGTTATTTAATGGCCAATTGGAGTATTTTAAAAGCTAAAGAAGCTCTTACGTCAATTTCCAGAAAATATGGAATAAAAGTAATATTCTTTGATGGAAGAGGAGGTCCACCAGCAAGAGGAGGAGGTAATACACATCAATTCTATTCTTCGATGGGTGAATTTGTTGAATCTGATGAAATTCAACTTACCGTTCAAGGACAAACAATAAGTTCAAATTTTGGGACAGTTCAATCTTGCCAATATAATCTTGAGCAATTATTAAGTTCTGGAATTCAGAACAGGGTTTTAAGCGATTTTAACAATAGTTCTAGTAGAGAAGATAAGTTAATGTTAGATAAGCTGGCAAACATTAGTTACAAAGCATACACAGACTTTAAAAATCATCCAATGTTTGTTCCTTATTTGGAACACGTTAGTACTATAAAATATTATGCTAAAACAAATATTGGAAGTAGGCCTTCAAAACGTGGTAGTGCGGATTCTAAATTTGATTTTTCATCATTAAGGGCAATTCCATTTGTTGGAAGTTGGAGTCAGTTAAAGCAAAATGTTCCTGGTTTTTATGGAGTTGGAACTGCATTAAAATACTACAGTGACAGAAAAGAATTTTCTAAAGTTAAAAATCTTTATAAAAGTTCTCCTTTTTTCAGAACATTAATTTCCAACAGTATGATGAGTTTAACAAAGTCTTTTTTTAAATTAACTGCTTACATGAAAAATGATCCACAATATGGAGAGTTTTGGCTGTTAATTTACAATGAGTATAAGTTAACAAAAAAATTAATTTTAAGATTATCAGGTTTTGATCATTTAATGCAAAATGAACCAGCTAATAAAGCTTCCATACAGACAAGAGAAAAAATTGTATTACCATTAATCACAATTCAACAATATGCTTTAAGAAAAATTAAAGATATTGAAAACGGAAATCATCCAAAAAAAGATTTAGCTCTATATGAAAAAATGGTCACAAGATCTTTATTTGGAAATATTAATGCTAGTAGAAACTCAGCTTAAATAATATTCAAAAGACTCTTTTATTAATTCTGTTTTGACCTGGACGTCATAAACTGGTTTAGATATGTCCTTAAGTAAAATGAAATTTATTTTTCCATGGCTATTTTTTTTATCATGAATTAATAAATCTATTATACAATCAATCTGATTTATATTTATTTCAATTTTTTTGTAAACACAATTAATATGTTTTTTTATTGAATTAACCTGATCAATAGAAAAGTTAAATAATTTATAAGATAAAAAACTAGCCAAAACTATACCAATAGAA
>CABXBY010000024.1:0-7500 GCA_902510655.1 uncultured Bacteroidota bacterium
GTTAGTACTCATCCAGATTTAAACGAGGGACTGTATGCTGATATTCAAACTAACAAAGGAGATATCTTGATTAATCTTACATTTAAAGAAACTCCAATTACTGTTGCTAATTTTGTATCACTAAGTGAAGGGAAAAACAAAGAAGTTCTTCCAGAATTTAAAGATAAAAAATACTATGATGGATTGATTTTTCACAGAGTTATTGAAAATTTCATGATTCAAGGAGGAGACCCGTCAGGAACAGGTCGTGGAGGACCTGGTTATAATTTTAAAGATGAGTTTAAAGAAAATCTATTACATGATTCTGCAGGAATATTATCAATGGCAAACTCAGGTCCTAAAACAAACGGTAGTCAGTTCTTTATAACTCACAAAGAAACACCATGGCTAAACGGCAAACACACTGTTTTTGGGAAAGTCGTTAATGGAATAGAAACTATTGATCTAATTGAGCAAAATGACACTATAATAAAAGTTTCTATTATTAGAAAAGGAAGAGAAGCTAGAGCTTTTAACGCTTCCAAAATATTTACAAATCATTTTGAAGAAGACAGAAAGGCTGAAGAAAAAATAGCACAATTACTAGAAAGTGTTAAAACGGGAAAGAAAACTGCACATGAATCAGAAAAGTCTTATGCTAAAAAGACGAAAACTGGATTAGAGTATACTGTAACATATAAAGCAGATAATTCGATAAAGGTTGATGAAAGTAAAATTGTAATGACTCATTATGCAGTATATTTTGAAGATGGCTCTTTACTTGATACAAGTATTTTAGATATTGCAGAACAATATCAAACTGTAAATATTGTCAAAAAAAATCAAGGTGGTTATTCTCCAATAGCTGCTAAAATAGGTCCAAAAGACTCAATGATCTCGGGATTTAAAGAAGGTTTAAAACTTCTTAATGTTGGTGATAAAGCAACTTTATTTCTCCCATATTATCTTGCCTACGGCGAAATGGGAAGAAGTCCACAAATACCACCAAAATCTAATTTAATTTTCGAAGTTGAAATTGTAGAATTAAAATAAATAATGAAGTTTTATTCTATTTTATTTAGATTAAAATCATTATATGTATATGTTTTTATTTTACTATTATTTCAAATCATAATACGTTACCCACATCTAATTGAAAGCTATTATTCTAATTTAGTATATAAGAACGTTTCTTATTATATAATATTGTTTTTTAATAAATTTTCATTTTCAATGGGGGACTTATTATACTTATTTATTCCCATTATTTTTTTTCTAAAAATAAAGAAAACTAATACTAGAAGAAAAAATATAAAGATTTACCTGCAGTTTTTGTTTGGAATTTATATAATTTTTAATGTTCAATGGGGGTTGAATTATCATAGAATCCCTCTTCAAGAAAAATTATCAAATACAAAGAGTTACAGTTTAAATCAACTTAAAAAAACAACTCTATATTATATTAATAAAACCAATAAAATTCATAAAAAAATATCAATAAACGATTCAATTTCAGTGAAATTTGATAATGATTTGTTTTTTGAATCTTTGCAGTCGATAAAAAAATCTAATTATAACAAAAATCAAAAATTAAACTCAGCTATAAAAAAATCTTTATTCAGTTTACCGCTTTCTTATATGGGTTTTAGTGGATATATAAATCCTTTTACACTAGAAGCTCATATCAACACTAATGTTTCAAAATTAAATATACCTACTACAATTTGTCACGAAATCGCTCATCAACTAGGATATTCAGCTGAAAACGAAGCAAATTATATAAGTATAGAAGCTACTTTAAATTCCGACAATGAATACGTAAGTTATAGTGGAAGCACATTAGCATTAAAATACTTATTAAACGAAATGTATTTAAACGACAAAAAAACATATAATGAGTTAATAACTAAAATTAACACAGGAGTATTAAAGAACTATAAAGAAGTATCTGAAAATTGGAGAAGATATAAAAATCCTCTCGAGAAATACTTCAAAAAATCATATGATATTTATTTAAAAGCAAACAACCAAACTAAAGGAATAAAAACCTATAATTTGGTTGTCGATTTATTGGTTAATAAATATGTTAATTCAGAATTTTAGGAGCTCCTAATTGTTCTAACTCTTCACTTAAATTTTCAATTGCTTTAATAAATTTTTCAACTCTAGGCAAAATACTATCCCATTGATTTTTTGCAATATCAAAACTATCCATATGATGTTTAGTAGGTCCATATGAATTTCCATAAAGACCTCTTTTTGCAATAGAAATTCTTTCAGAAACAAGAGAATTATCTTTTTCCATTATCTCTTTTTTTGATTTATTTCCATAAAGTAAAACATCAATTAAATTCATTTGATCTTTTAATTCGTTTAATTTATATAATAAATCAGAATCAATATTTTTTATATACCTCAAAGTATTATCGAAACTTGATTGTTTTTTCTTAGACTTAATGTAATTAGAGATCATAACTGACGTCTCAATTTCAAATTTATTTAATTCTAATATGAATTCATCAACTTTAGAATTCAAAGGATTTTTTAATACATTTTCTCTAATTCTTTTTACATCAAATGTTTTACTCTTGGTTAATTCATTAAAAGCACCCTGTACTAATTCTAAAAGATGCACTGAGTATTTGCCCGGTTTTACTGCAAGAGAAGATGATCTAGACCACCTAGAATTTGAGTTCAGGATTGTTGGCAAAGGTTTCGAAAGATTCCATGAAACCCTATTAATACCTTTTTTAGTTGAACCATTAATTCGATCTACTAAATCTCCATTATCATCTCTAATTTCCAATATTATTTTAGATTTAGTCTCATTAATTTCCTTATCCAATTCATCCCATCCTACAAAAGGAATATCTTTATTTAATTTGTCTAATTCTTTTTCTCTTTTAGATCTAAGGGATTTTAGGGATTTGTATGAATGAGGTAAGTTGTAAGAAAATATAGCACCATAAGGTGGATTTTTAGATGAATAATAAGATGACCCTTGACTTGAAGTTCCTGATCTAATTGGATTATATTGAAGTGCTTCTTTTACGTCAAATAATATAACCTCATTACTATTGGATTTATTTAATTTTCTTAACGAACTAAAGTCATCTAATACATAAAATCCTCTACCAAACGTAGCCAAAACTAAATCATTTTCTCTTTTTTGAATTGCTATATCTCTCACAGAAATTGTAGGTAATCCATTTGAAAATTTAACCCAATTATCTCCCTGGTTATTTGAAAAATATAATCCATATTCTGTAGCTAAAAAAAGAAGGTTTGGATCAATATGATCTTGAACAATTCGCCACACAAAAGTATCTTTTGGCAATCCATCGACAATAGGCTTCCATGACTTACCTCCATTAGAAGTCTTATATAAATAAGGACTATAATCACCAAACTTATGATTATCTAATGCTACATATGCTACTTGATCATTATGAAGGTCTGCTTTAATATCATTAACAAAAGAAGAAATAGGGACTCCTGGAAGTTTATCGACAGTAATAGATGTCCAAGAAGAACCTCCATTTTTAGTGCTATGAATTAACCCATCGTCAGTTCCTGCATATAAAATATTTTCATTCAAGACAGATTCACTTAATGAAGTTATTGTGTTATATGTTGACATAGCATAAACATCCCAGGCAGAATCCCAGCTCTGTTGTTTACCCATAATAGGCAATTCTAACCTTTCTTGATTTTTTGTTAAATCTTTAGAAATTGGAGTCCAACTATCACCTCTGTCGTCTGACTTCCAAACTCTTTGAGAGCCAAAATACAAACGCTTTGGATTGTGAGAACTGACTAGAATTGGTGAATCCCAATTAAATCTCTCAAAGTCTTCATTTAGTCCAGAATAAGGTTTAATAAATACGGCTTCACCTGTAGTTCTATCAACCCTATGAATATTCCCTTGTTGAGACTGAGCATAAACTATATTAGGATTTCCAGGCTCAGTTGCTGGTTGATGACCATCGCCTCCAAGAAGAACAAACCAATCACTATTTACTATACCATTCGATCTGAAAGTACGACTTGGTCCACCTTGTGTATTATTATCTTGAGTACCTCCATAAATATTATAAAATGGATAAGAGTCATCTACAGCGAGTTTGTAGAATTGAGTCAAGGGTAAGTTATTTACATACTTCCAAGATTTAGTATCATCAAAAGATTCATAAATTCCACCATCTGTTCCAACAAGTAAATAGTTGGGATCATTTTTCTTAAACGTCATTGAGTGATTATCAGAATGCTTATTTCCTTCATTCATTGTATAAAAAGTTTTTCCACCGTCATCAGAAACTTGAACTCTTACATCCATAAGATAAATTTTATCAAAATGATGAGGGGAAGCAACTAACTCCTGATAATAATGTGGTCCTGTAGCGCCAGAAACTGTATCGGACATTTTTTTCCAACTCTCTCCTCCGTTAGATGATCTATATACAGCTCCTTTTCTTCTATCTAATTCAATTGCTGCATACAATACATCAGGATTTATTTCAGAAATAGCCAAACCAATTTTGCCCAGCTTTCCAACTGGCAATCCGGTTTTTAATTGTCTCCAGGAATCACCCCCATCAGTACTTTTAAATAATTTAGTTCCTGGTCCTCCACCCATGTAAGCCGCAACATTTCTGTGTCTTTGCCAAGTGGCAGCGTACATAATATTTTCATCACTTGGGTCTACAACTACATCGGTGACTCCAGTCCATTTGTTTACACTCAAAACTAAACTCCAACTTTCACCACCATTAATTGATTTATAAAGTCCCCTATCACCACCGCTTGACCAAAGTGGGCCTTGCGAAGCAACAAAAACGTTATTTGAATTCTTTTTATTTACTATAATTTTAGAAATATGCTCAGATTTATTTAAGCCTTTGTTTTTCCATGTTTTTCCACCATCTAAAGAGAGAAATACTCCTTTTCCAACTCCAACGTGTCTTCCACCAACATTTTCTCCTGTACCTAGCCATATAGTATTTGTATTATTTGGGTCTATAGCAATACTTCCTGTCGAATAAAAAGACTGATTATCTGTAAGCGATTGCCAAGTAGTTCCAGCATTGACAGTTTTCCATACACCTCCAGAACCCACTGCAACGTACCATTCGTTCTCATTATCAGGATTAATTGCAATGTCAGCAATTCTTCCTGACATAAAAGCAGGTCCAACAGATCTAAACTTAAGACCTGAATAAAGGCTTGATTCATTTTTTACATCTTTTTTATTTTTTTGAGAATAATTTTGATTTATCGAAAAAATAAAAAATAACAGTATTATATATTTAATAAGATTATTCATAATTGCAAAGTTTTTAGGATTATCCTAAATATAATTAATAATATCAATTTTTTCATTTTAAATTTGCTAAATGTCAAAAAACAAAATATTCGAATCAGTTAAAATTTTTGATTTAGGATCAAAGGGACAAAGTATTGCAAAATCAGAACAAGGAATAGTTCTAATGGTAAAAAACGGTGTTCCTGGAGACGTAGTTGATATAAAAACTTATAGAAAGAAAAAGAATTACTTCTTAGGAAACATCACAAAATATCACTCTTTTTCTAAAAATAGAATTGAACCAGTTTGCAAACACTTTGGATTATGCGGTGGTTGTAAACTTCAAAACATCTCTTATGATTTCCAAACTGAATTAAAAGAAAATAAAATCAAACATTCAATATCGAGAATATTTAATGATGTTAAAATAAACCCAATTATTAAATGTGAGAATAAGTTTTTTTATAGAAATAAGCTTGAATTCTCTTTTACAGAAAATAAATGGCTAACAGATTCTGAAATTAAAAATACTGACGACAAAATTGACAGAAGAGGAATTGGTTTTCATAAAGCTGGAATGTGGGATAAAATTGTTGATGTAGAAAAATGTCACCTTCAGAACGAACCATCAAATAAAATTAGATTATCATTAAAACAATTTGCAATTAAAAACAATATTTCCTTCTACAATACAAGATTAAAAAAAGGACTACTTAGAACTTTAACAATAAGAAATACTAGTTTGAATCAATTTATGGTTCTAGTTCAATTTTTTGAAAACGACAAAAAAAATATAAACCTAGTAATGCAATTTCTTAAAGAATCATTTGATGAAATTCACTCTCTTCTTTACACTGTTAACGATAAGGAAAATGATAGTATATACGATAGAGAAATTAAACTATTTAATGGAAAAAACTATATAGAAGAAAAAATTAATTCATTAATATTCAAAATCTATCCAAAGTCTTTTTTTCAGACCAATATTCAACAGACTTTAAAGTTGTACGAAATTATACAAGAGTATGCAAAAATTAAAAAAAATGAAATTGTTTATGATCTTTACTCTGGACTTGGAACAATTTCCCAATTTGTTGCCAAACAATCAAAAAAAGTTATCGGTGTTGAAAGTGTTGAAGAAGCTGTAATTTCTGCGACTAATAGTGCTAAAGAAAATAAGATTAATAACGTTGTTTTTGAATTTGGTGACATGAAAAATGTTTTCACCAAAGACTTTATTTTAAAACACGGTAATCCTAATGTGATTATTACTGATCCTCCTAGAGAAGGAATGCATAAGGATGTTATTAAAGAAATTTTGAAACTTAACACACCCAAAATAGTTTACGTAAGCTGTAACCCTTCTACACAATGTAGAGATTTAGAATTACTAAAGGAAAAATATAACATAATAAAGGTTCAGCCGGTAGATATGTTCCCTCACACTGATCATGTTGAAAATATTGTACTTTTGGAACTTAAATAACGTCTTTGAAAAATAAATCTTTATTAATCTGCTTATTTCTATTTTTACTTTCCTGTGAGCCAGATGATATATGCCTTAGTTCAACTGAAGACACACCAAAACTTATTTTAGGTTTTTATGACCATATTACAGGTGAATTAAAAGAAGTTAATAATTTAAAAATTCAAGGACTTTCAAATGAAGAAATTTATATTTATCAAAATCTTGATTCAATAGGAATTCCTTTGAAAAATTCAGAGAATTTAACAGTTTACACTTTGACAAAAGATTTTAATGAAAATACCCCTAGCTCTGGAAATGAGGACAAAATTTATTTTAATTATGACTATAATTGGAATTACATAAGTAGAGCGTGTGGATTTATCACAACATATGATATTCAAGATTTAATTATTGAAAGTGACGCTGATAATTGGATTTTAAACGCTGAGTTAATTAATATTAATATAATTGATGAAAAAAACATACATGTTAAAATATTTCATTAGTTTTTTTGCTTTAATTTTTTACATAAATGGCTCATCTCAAGAGCTAAACAATGATAGTATTTATAAATCAACCTATGGGATAAAACTAGGGTTTGATTTAAGTAAACAAATCAGAATGTTGACAGAACCTGAATACAAAGGACTTGTTGTAATTGGTGACTATAGAATTTTGGATAAACTTTATATTGCTGTTGAGTTTGGAAGTGAAGAAAAATTAGTGGAAAATGAAGTGTTAAATTTTAAAA
>CABXBY010000024.1:12500-18141 GCA_902510655.1 uncultured Bacteroidota bacterium
CGTGCCCCGTACTACTCAGGATACTACTATCGTTAACTGTCTTTACTTATACGGGACTATCACCCTCTATGGTTCTGATTTCCAACAGATTCTAATTCATTAAGCAACAAATATTGTAGTCCTACAACCCCTACATTGCCGTAACAACATAGGTTTGGGCTATTCCGCGTTCGCTCGCCACTACTAGCGGAATCACTATTGTTTTCTCTTCCTCCGGGTACTTAGATGTTTCAGTTCTCCGGGTTTGCTTCCATACAAGATGGATGATTATTCTTCAAATAACCAGGTTGCCCTATTCGGATATTTACGGATCAAAATGTGTGTGCCATTCCCCGTAACTTTTCGCAGCTTATCACGTCCTTCATCGCCTCTGAGAGCCTAGGCATTCCCCATACGCCCTTAATTAGCCTATCGTAACTTTACTTTCTCTTAAAATTGTAATTTTTTACTTTGCTCGTACAAATTATTAATCGGCTCGATTAATAATTTATACCTTTTATTTTTATGTATCTTAAATAATTCAATATGTCAATGAACGTACGGTTTATAAATAACAAAACCTTTGTGGAGAATATCGGAGTCGAACCGATGACCTCCTGCGTGCAAGGCAGGCGCTCTAGCCAGCTGAGCTAATCCCCCATTCTGAAAAAAATAGAACAGAAAAAAAAAGTTTCCCAGCCCTAATTTTCCATAAACGATCTATCAAAAAGTAGTCTCGGGCAGGCTCGAACTGCCGACCTCTACATTATCAGTGTAGCGCTCTAACCAGCTGAGCTACGAGACTCTAACGATAGATTATAAAAATAAGATGGACAGCATAAGTAAAACACATTTTTTGTTGAATTTCTTCAAATTCAGTCGTCTTTCTCTAGAAAGGAGGTGTTCCAGCCGCACCTTCCGGTACGGCTACCTTGTTACGACTTAGCCCCAGTTACTAGTTTTACCCTAGGCGGCTCCTTGCGGTTACCGACTTCAGGCACCCCCAGCTTCCATGGCTTGACGGGCGGTGTGTACAAGGCCCGGGAACGTATTCACCGGATCATGGCTGATATCCGATTACTAGCGATTCCAGCTTCACGGAGTCGAGTTGCAGACTCCGATCCGAACTGAGACCGGTTTTAATAGATTCGCTCCTTCTTGCGAAGTGGCTGCTCTCTGTACCGGCCATTGTAGCACGTGTGTAGCCCAGGACGTAAGGGCCGTGATGATTTGACGTCATCCCCACCTTCCTCACAGTTTGCACTGGCAGTTTCGTTAGAGTTCCCGACATTACTCGCTGGCAACTAACGATAGGGGTTGCGCTCGTTATAGGACTTAACCTGACACCTCACGGCACGAGCTGACGACAACCATGCAGCACCTTGTAATGAGTCCGAAGAAGGGTCTATCTCTAGACCTGTCCCACTACATTTAAGCCCTGGTAAGGTTCCTCGCGTATCATCGAATTAAACCACATGCTCCACCGCTTGTGCGGGCCCCCGTCAATTCCTTTGAGTTTCAGTCTTGCGACCGTACTCCCCAGGTGGGATACTTATCACTTTCGCTTAGCCACTCATCTAACCAATGTTAGACGAACAGCTAGTATCCATCGTTTACGGCGTGGACTACCAGGGTATCTAATCCTGTTCGCTCCCCACGCTTTCGTCCATGAGCGTCAGTATATTGTTAGTGATCTGCCTTCGCAATCGGTATTCTGTGTGATATCTATGCATTTCACCGCTACACCACACATTCTAACCACTTCACAATAACTCAAGTTTTTCAGTATCAAAGGCAGTTCTACAGTTGAGCTGTAGGATTTCACCTCTGACTTAAAAAACAGCCTGCGGACCCTTTAAACCCAATGATTCCGGATAACGCTTGGATCCTCCGTATTACCGCGGCTGCTGGCACGGAGTTAGCCGATCCTTATTCTTACAGTACCGTCAAGCTCCGACACGTCGGAGTGTTTCTTCCTGTATAAAAGCAGTTTACAACCCATAGGGCTTTCATCCTGCACGCGGCATGGCTGGATCAGACTTTCGTCCATTGTCCAATATTCCTTACTGCTGCCTCCCGTAGGAGTCTGGTCCGTGTCTCAGTACCAGTGTGGGGGATCCCCCTCTCAGGGCCCCTACCTATCGTAGTCTAGGTGAGCCGTTACCTCACCTACAAACTAATAGGACGCATGCTCATCTTTTACCGTTAAAACTTTAATCTTAAAATCATGAAATTAAAAGATATTATAGAGGATTAATCCAAATTTCTCTGGGCTATACTCTAGTAAAAGGTAGATTGCATACGCGTTACGCACCCGTGCGCCACTCGTCATCTGGTGCAAGCACCAATGTTACCGTTCGACTTGCATGTATTAGGCCTGCCGCTAGCGTTCATCCTGAGCCAGGATCAAACTCTTCATTGTAAAACTTTAAATAATTTTAACAACTTGAATTTGAATGGAATTGTACTCAAAATGGTCTTACTTAATTCTATAATTATGTAAACATAATTGTTACGCTGTCTATCTCAATATTTTCAATGAACTTTAACACTACATCTTCCGTAATGCGAGTGCAAATATACACTGCTTTTTTAATCCCACAAACTTTAATTATAAAAAATTAAAATATTTATTAAAAACATTAAATCTTTCCATATAAATAAATGATAAAAAGTTATTTTTTCGTTTGGTTTAAGTCTAATTGTATTGTCTTATTGCCATAAGCTCTTTTTAAAACATCCTCAATAATCGCATCTTCTTCGTCTTGATCAGGATCAAACTCGATTTTTATTGAAATATCAAAAAGTTTAGCTAATGAGTTGTAAGAGAAGGCTCTAAGACTATTTCTTAAATTCTTAACTAATTCATAAACTGTTTCGCCAGTTTCTCTATATATTAATTTAATTAATATTTGACCTTCAGTTCTTGTTAATTTTTTCAATTGAGCAGATAATTCTTTTTCAATATACTTCTCAACTAGCCTGGTATATCTTTTTCTTCCCGCTCTTGAATTAATCAATTTCAATCTTTCTTTTAATTTACTTAATCTTTCAGAAGCTACAATTGCATAAGGGTATACTTTTAAAGTTTTCCTTCTAATGGTATAATATCTAACCTTATCATTATAATTTTTAAACTCTAATTTTGGAAAAATAGTTATTCCCTCTAAATTAATAGATTTGTAAGGAATTGAATCCCCTTCCACCAAGATCAAAATATCATTATTATCAACTTGTGAATAAGAAAACAATCCGCTAATTAATAAAAGAAAAAAAATTAAATTTTTCATTTTTTAAAATTACACCAATATATTTAAGTAATTATGTATTTTTGATTCAAAATATTTGAAATGACAGATAAAAAAATTCTTAATACTAAATCTATAAAATTTCTTGAAGCCTACTTAAATAACCCTTCTCCAACTGGATATGAATGGGAAGGTCAAAAAATTTGGATGAATTATTTAAAGCCTTACGTAGACGAATTTATTACGGATACATACGGAACTGCAGTTGGAGTAATAAATCCAGAAGCAAAATTCAAGGTAGTAATTGAAGGGCATTCTGATGAAATATCTTGGTACGTTAATTATATAACAGATAATGGCCTAATATATGTAATTAGAAATGGAGGAAGTGATCATCAAGTTGCCCCATCGAAATGGGTAGATATTCATACCAAAAAAGGAATTGTGAAAGGTGTTTTTGGATGGCCAGCAATTCACACTCGAAAACCTGGGAAAGAAGAACAACCTAGTATGGATACAATTTTTATTGATATAGGAGCAAAAGACAAAAAAGAAGTTGAAAAAATGGGAGTTCATGTTGGATGCGTTATCACCTACCCTGATAAATTTCACGTATTAAATAAAGACAAGTTTGTTTGTAGAGCAATTGACAATAGAGCTGGTGGGTTTATGATCGCTGAAGTTGCGAGATTACTTCACGAAAATAAAAAGAAATTACCTTTTGGACTTTACATAACTAATTCTGTTCAAGAAGAAATTGGATTAAGAGGTGCTGAAATGATTACACAACGGATCAAGCCTAATATAGCTATTGTAACAGATGTATGTCATGACACCTCAACTCCAATGATAAATAAAAAATCTCAAGGTGATAATACAATGGGAGCTGGACCAGTCATTTCCTATGCTCCTGCTATTCAAAATAAATTGAGAGAAAGAATTATCGAAACAGCTGAGAAAAATAAAATTCCTTTTCAAAGACACGCGTCTTCTAGAAGCACAGGAACTGATACAGATGCATTTGCCTACAGTAATGGTGGAGTTGCTTCAGCTTTAATATCTCTTCCGCTTAGGTATATGCATACCACTGTTGAAATGGTGCAAAAAAATGATGTAGAAAATGTTATTAAACTGATATATAAAACTTTACTAACAATAAAAGAGGGTGAAGATTTTAATTATTTTGAATAACTCATACTAGGATTTTTTTACAATTTTTTCTACTATTTCTGGATTTAGTAATGTTGAGATGTCTCCAAAATTATTTTTTTCACCTCCGGCTATTTTTCTTAGAATCCTTCTCATAATTTTACCACTCCTTGTTTTAGGTAGACCTGGAACTACTTGAATAATATCTGGTTTTGCAATAGGACCTATAGTTTTTGAAATTAAATTTTTAATTTCTTTTTCCATATTGATATCCAAATTTTCATTTAATAGTATTACAAAAGCTCTTAACGCATTTCCTTTTATTTCGTGAGGATAACCAACAACAGCGCTCTCAACAACATTTTCATGAAGATTAATCGCGTCTTCAATTGGCGCAGTTCCTAAATTATGTCCTGAAACAATAACTACGTCATCCACTCTTCCTGTTATTCTAAAATTACCCTCTTTATCTGTTAAGGCTCCATCACCAGGAAAATAGTAACCTGGATAAGCTGTGAAATATACGTTTTTATACCTATTGTGATTTCCATAAATAGTTCTAGCTATAGAGGGCCAAGGAAATTTAATAGCTAAAATTCCTTCTTTTTCTTTTTCTTTAATTTCATTTCCGTCTTTATCCAATAAAACAGGTTGAATTCCTATCATTGGCTTAGTTGCAAATGTTGGTCTATCTTTTGTAACTCCAGCTAGAGAAGAAAGCATTATTCCACCAGTTTCAGTCTGCCACCAAGTATCTACAATTGGACATTTTGATTTACCTATGTTTTTATCATACCAATGCCATGCCTCTTCGTTAATTGGTTCTCCAACAGTTCCAAGGACCTTAAGTGAAGAAAGATCATTACTTTCAACTAAAGAAACAGAATGTTTTGCCAATGCCCTAATGGCTGTTGGCGCAGTATAAAAGTGAGTTATTTTATGTTTTTCAACTATATTCCAAAACCTTGAATAATCAGGGTAAGACGGCACTCCTTCAAACATAACAGATGTGGCCCCTGAAAGTAATGGTCCGTAAACTATATAACTATGTCCTGTAATCCAACCAATATCAGCTGTGCACCAATAAATATCATTTGCTTTGTACTGAAAAACATTTAAAAAAGTATATGCTGAATAAATCATATATCCACCACATGAATGAACCATTCCTTTTGGTTTTCCTGTAGAACCAGATGTATACAATATAAACAACATATCCTCTGAATCCATTTCTTCAGCGATACAATCAGACGAAATGTTTTTTA
>CABXBY010000025.1 GCA_902510655.1 uncultured Bacteroidota bacterium
TTGCTAATAGAGTTTACCCTTTAAATGTTCCTTTAGAACAGGAAGAAGGCCTTAGGGTAGCATCTAAAAAAATTGATATTATGATTAAACATTTTGAAGAAAATTACGCTGTTAAAGACAAGCAAGATGTTCTTGCAATGTGTGCTCTTCAATTAGCAACTCAAACTGAACAAGAAAGTCTTTCTGAAGCTAAAATTAATGAGGAGGTAAATAAAAGATTAGAAAAGATTAATAAATCTATTCAGGAAATTATTGACCTCTAGCACGTTCATTTAAATAAAATACATTATTGCCTACATCAATTTTTTTGATAAACTCAACGCGAATTTTTTTATAAAAGGTGAGTCTAGTCTGCTAAAGCAAGCCTTTACCGGATCCTTGATCAGCTAGTTAGCCTTAATCTTGTCTTACAAGAGTTTATACAAAACTTCATGATGTAGGCTTTTTTTTTAAACTAAATAAAATAATTATTATGGAATTTTTTACAATAATCAATTTTGTTCTTATTGTTACAGGGCTTGTTACAGGTTTGATAATTTCTAAATTTTTAGAAAAAACATCAATAACTAAATCTTTTGAAAACGCAAAAAAAGAAGCTGAAAATATATTAAAATCTGCTTCTATTGAGGGAGAAAATATTAAAAAAGATAAAATTTTTCAAGCAAAAGAAAAGTTTTTAGAATTAAAATCTGATCACGAAAAACATATATTAAATAAAGAAAAAAATCTTACTGATTTTCAAAAAAGAATTAAGGATAAAGAATCTCAAGTATCAAATGAATTATCTATAAATAAAAAGAACAATCAAAGCTTAAGTGATAAAATTTCTTCGTTTGACAAGAAGCTTGAACTTCTTGATAAGAAAAGTGATCAAGTTAACAAACTGCATAAAGAACAAGTTGAAAAACTTGAAAAATTATCAAGTATGTCTGCTTTAGAAGCAAAAAAAGAATTAGTTCAGTCCCTTAAAGAAGAAGCTAAAACCGAAGCTTTAGAACTTACACAAAACATTATTGAAGATGCTAAACTTTCTGCTAGACAAGAAGCTAAAAAAATAGTTATAAGTACGATTCAAAGAGTTGGTACAGAGGAAGCAATTGATAATTGTGTTTCAGTATTCAATATTGAATCTGACGATGTAAAAGGAAGAATTATTGGTAGAGAAGGAAGAAATATTAGGGCTATCGAATCAGCTACTGGAGTTGAGATAATTGTTGACGACACACCTGAAGCAATAATATTATCATGTTTTGATTCAGTTAGAAGAGAAGTTGCTAGACTTTCTCTGCACAAGTTAGTAACAGATGGAAGAATTCATCCTGCTAGAATTGAAGAAGTTGTTAAAAAAACTAATAAAGAAATCGAGAATGAAATTATTGAAGTTGGTAAAAGAACAGTAATTGATTTAGGAATTCACGGACTTAATCCAGCGTTAATTAAAGCTGTAGGCAGAATGAAATACAGATCATCATATGGTCAAAATCTTTTACAGCATTCAAGAGAAGTTGCCAAACTTTGCGGTATCATGTCCTCTGAACTTGGTTTAAACCCTAAAATTGCTAAAAGAGCAGGTCTTTTACATGATATAGGTAAAGTTCCTGAAGAAGAAACTGAAACTCCTCATGCTTTGCTAGGTATGCAATGGGCAGAAAAATTTGGAGAAAAACCAGATGTTTGTAATGCTATTGGAGCACATCACGATGAAATAGAAATGAATAATTTAATATCTCCTATTGTACAGGTTTGTGATGCTATCTCTGGAGCAAGGCCAGGAGCCAGAAGGCAAGTATTAGATAGTTATATTGAAAGATTAAAAGAAATGGAGGATGTAGCATATTCATTCAAAGGAGTTAATAAAGCTTATGCAATTCAAGCCGGTCGTGAATTAAGAGTAATGGTTGAGAGTGAAAAAATTTCTGATGATCATGCTGCAAAACTTTCTTTTGAAATTTCACAAAAAATTCAAACGGATATGACTTATCCAGGACAAGTTAAAGTAACTGTTATTCGTGAAACTAGAGCAGTAAATATTGCCTCTTAGTTATTAATTATTTTATTATAAATTTCTTGAAGTTCAATTAATTTTTCTTTTTCTTGATCAATTAAATTTTTTCTTTGACTGAGATCATTTTTTAAATTATATAGTTGATAGGAGTTCGATCTACCTAACTCAACATTAGTATATTTGCTCACAGCTTTGCCTTTGTAAGGTGGGATAAAAATCCAATTCTTATATTTAAGAGCAGTTTTTCCAGATGCCTCTAGAATAAGTTTTTCTCTTTCATTCCCATCTCCATTTATTAAAAGCTGAGACAAATCATTACTGTCACTAGTTTTGATTTCACTTCCAATGATAGTAGATAAAGAATTGAAAAGATCAATTTGAGAAATTAATTTATTAGACACTTTTGAAGGCGTAACACCTTTCCAATATGAAATAAAAGGTACTCTTGTTCCAGCTTCATATAGACTGTATTTACCGCCTCTTAAAACCCCTGATGGCGTGTGATTTCCGATTTTTTCAACAGCATTATCATAGTATCCATCGTTTAAAACAGGCCCATTATCACTAGAGATTACGATTAATGTATTTTCTAAAATATTTTCTTTTTCAAGTGTCTTGTAAAGTTCTCCAATACACCAGTCAGCTTCTATTATTACATCTCCTCTTGGACCCATACCGGATTTTCCTTCGAATCTAGGATGAGGTGTCCTAGGAACGTGGGGTTGTTGCATAGAATAAAATAAAAAAAACGGTTTGTTTTTGTTTTTATATATATATGATTTTACTTTATTTAAAAAATGGTCTGCCATATCAATATCACTCCAATATGCTTTTTTACCACCTTTCATAAATCCAATTCGCGAAATGCCATTAACAATAGAGTTAAAGTGACCATGATGCCATTTCATTGTCAGCATTTCTGGATTTTTATCCCCTGTTGGTTGATTATCAAAATTCTCTTTGAAGCTAACATACAAAGGGTCACTATTATCTAAATTTTTTACATATCCATCTTCAATATATACCGTAGGGACTCTATCTTGAGTGTCCGGCATTATATAAGAATAATCAAATCCGACATCATTTGGGCCAGGTGATATTTTAGAATTGTAGTTTATTAGACCATCGCCTAAGCCTAAGTGCCATTTACCAATTATCGCAGTTGAATAATTATTTTCTTTAAACATTTTTGGCAATGTTTTTTGATTTGTATCAATAATCATTGAAGCTCCAGTTGATATTTTAGCTTTAGAATTTCTCCATGGATATGAACCAGTTAGCAATGCATATCTACTTGGACTACATGTTGCGGATGATGAATGCCCATTTGTAAATTTAATTCCTTCGTTAGCAATTCTGTCAATATTAGGAGTATGTAATATACCTTGATTATATGCGCTAACATCTCCAAACCCTAAGTCATCAGCATAAATAATTATAACGTTTGGTGTTTTGTTTTCAGTATTACATGCCAAAAATAATATTAATACTAAAAAAGAAAGAATTTTTAAATTTAGTTTAATCATTTGCTACTGCTTTTAACTAAGATAAATTTTTTTTATTAAATTAAAGATTGAAATCTTTATCAAATGAAAAATAATATAGTATTAATAATTTCTTTTTTTGCTTTTAATTTGATTGTGTCACAGGATTTAAAATTACCTGCCATATTTTCTGACAATATGATATTGCAACAGGATTCTGTAGTTTCAATTTGGGGTTGGTCAAAATCAAATTCACAAGTATCAATAAATATTAGTTGGAATAAAAAACCTTTTAAAATTAAGAGTAATAGTGAAGGTAAATGGCTTTTAAAAGTTAATACTCCTAAGTCAGGTAAAAGCCATCAAATAACAGTTCAGTCTAATAATAAAAGAGTTGTAATAGCTAATGTTTTGATGGGTGAGGTTTGGATAGCTTCTGGACAGTCTAATATGCAAATGAGTCTTAATGGGTACAGGAATGAACCTGTATTTGGAGCTAATGATGCTATTGCAAATTCTTATAATTCTGAAATAAGATTTTTTACAGTTGAAAGAAATGTAAGTAATATTCCATTAGAAAATCTGGAAGGCAAATGGTCTATTTCAAATCAAGAGAACTCACCTTATTTTAGTGCTGTCGCTTATTCATTTGCAAAATATTTAAACAATGTTCTTAAGGTGCCGGTTGCTATCATTCATAGTTCATGGGGAGGAACACCAGCTGAGGCTTGGTCAGATTCAAAATCTTTAGAATTGGATTTTGAAAAAAGTGAAATAAAAAATCATGGAGGAACCCCACAGCATGAACCATCTTCATTATATAACGCAATGATTCACCCTTTGACTAATTACGGAATAAAAGGTGCTATTTGGTATCAAGGTGAAAGTAATGTTCCAAGAGCCAGTAGTTATACTAAACTTAAAAACTCTTTGATAGAAGGCTGGAGAAGAGAATGGAATCAAGGCTCATTTCCATTTTATTTTGTTCAGATTTCCCCTTATAAATATGATGGAAATGACAAATCAAGTTCTGCTTTTTTAAGAGAGGCTCAGCTTAATACCATGCTAAATATATCTAATACAGGAATGGCAGTTTCCTTAGACGTCGGAGATGCTAACTCCATTCATCCACCAAGGAAATTTATTTTAGGCAAAAGACTTGCTTACTGGGCTCTTAATAAAGACTATGGTTTTTCATCTGTAAATTTTTCAGGTCCGGTTTATAAATCTTTTGAAATTAAAGAAAATAAAGTGTTAGTTAAATTTGATTTTGCTGAAAATGGTTTACACTGCCCCGACGATGTAATAAACAATTTTGAATTAGCTTCAGAGGATAGAATTTTTTATCCTGCCAATGCAAAAATAATATGGAATCAATTAGAGGTTCAAAGTGATCAGGTAAAAAACCCTGTTTATGTAAGATATGGTTGGAAAAATTATTTAACTGGAAATTTATATAATGTTAAGGGATTGCCTGCGTCATCATTTAGATCTTATAATTGGTAATTAAATTCCTAGATTTTTAATGAAATTTCCCATGGATTCTAGAAATTCATTAAAAATAATATCATCGTCATAAACTTTGCGTATACTTCTAACTCCTTCAAAAGCACAGATTAAGGAAATGGCTACTGACGAGCTATTAACATCTTTTTTAATTTCTCCTCTTTTTTTACCAATATCAATTACTTTTATTAATTGCTCTCTCCATTCTTCAAATAATGACTTAAGTATAACTCTAAAATCTTGCTCTGTGTAACCAATTTCACCAACTAAATTATTAGCTGGACAGCCTAGAGCTTTTTCTCGGTCAGAGTAGTTTTTAATTCTGTTGGTAAAAACCTCGAGTAAAAGTTTTGGAATATTACTCTCCATGTTATTTAATGGGGCTATAAATCCTTCTTTTATTCTTTTTCTAATAATAACTTCAATCACTTTAACTCCAATTTCATGTTTGTTTTTAAAGTGATGATAAAACGCTCCTTTTGACAATGAAGTTTCTTTCATTATGTCTGGAATACTAGTGGCATTGTATCCTTTTTCGTAAAAAAGTTCAAAAGACTTGTTTATTATAAGATCTTGTGTTTCTTTTGATTTTAATTCCTGCTTCACTTTTTAAAGTAATATTGTGTAATTAATAAATTGGAGCCTAAATTTATAAATAAAATTTAAATAAATGCTTAAATTTCAGTCATATAATATAAATTTAACAAATTAAATACAATTACATTCCGTTTAGTATGTATATTATTTTTTTTTTATAAAAAAAGAACCAAATATCTATTTTTAGAACATAATTATTAATAAAAAACATCAAATATGAAAAAATTACTAATTCTCTTAACATTAATCATATCTTTTAATTCAGTTGCGCAAGAAATTCATTCATTTTACACTTTGGATGTTCCAAGGTCAAAAGCAAATGACTTTGTAAAAATGCACAAAAAGTTTATAGATATATATTTTATGGGAAGTGAAGATAACAAAATGGCATCAACCTGGTTGTTTTCTCATACATACGGCAGTGACTTCACTTTTAAAGTGATTGAAGTGTATCCAAATATTATTGCTCAGGCTAGTGCCGTTAATTATGGAGTTGAGGTAAATAAAAATATTGACGACATGAGTATCTCTTATGACGAGAAAAAAATGTTAAAAGAAGAATGGTCTACTTATTTTCAATTATTTTTAGAGGGTCATGACGACGAAATAAGAGTAACATTTGATGATCAAATCTTTATAACAGAAAATGATATTGATTTTTCTAAAAAACACATCGTAGTGTTTAATGAAAGCAACCCTAAGTGGAAAGATAGAAGAGAGTATATTTCTCTTTGGAATAAATCAACTAGACAATCATCAATTGATTTAGGAGAAGCTCTTGCTATAGTTCCTACTGGTCATTATAGTGGAAGTTCCTATACTTTTCAAGCTGCTTTTTGGTATAGTTCATGGGAATCTTTTCTTGTTAATCAGAAAAGTTTAGAAAATTCTGGACTTATGAACGATAATCAAAAAAGAATGTGGGACATCAGCGGAAATCACAAAGATGAAATAACAACTTTTTTAGGCTGCACTTGGGCTAGCAAAGGGACTCCATCAAAAACCTTTACTATAGCAGAATAAATATATTATGATTATTAGAAATTTATTTTTTGCAATTTTATTTATGAGCTCTTTTAACAATTTCGCTCAAGATTTAATTCCAGTTAAAGATTCTTTGAGTATAATGAAAGTTATGAATCTTCAACAAGTCGCTTGGAATAATGGAGATATAGATTCCTTTATGAAAGGATACTTAAAATCTAAAGAGTTGGTTTTTTCTGGACAATCTGGTCCAATATACGGTTGGGAAAATACAAGAAAAAGATATTACAGTTCATATCCTAATACTCAAATAATGGGGAAACTAAATTTCACAATAAAAAAAATAAGATCAGTTTCATCAAATACTGCGTATTTAATTGGTGAATATTATTTGAAAAGATCAGGTGAAGATAGTTTTGGTCATTTTACATTACTTTGGAAAAAAATTAACAATAATTGGTTGATTGTTAGCGATCATACCTCTGCAGTAAAATAATTATACATTTAGCTTGTCTAAATATGTAAAGTAATATATTTTTAATGTTAATGAATCCGTTAAGACAATCAGGTTTTCTGTTCTCAAATTTTAAGGCTAAGTCACAAACTCCATTTGAAAAACTTTTTGAAGTATTTAAAGAGCTAATCACTTACACTTCTGGTGATTTTAATGAAGCAATTAACTGGTTAAAAGAGTTAGACAAGGAGTATGTTTTGACCAGTGAGGATTATACCATGGATGATTTCATTGAAGAATTATTAAATAAGGGATATATAAAAAAAGATTTAAAACAAGATGGCAATGGTGATGGTATTGGTCTTACAGCCAAAACTGAAATGCTTTTAAGACAACATGCCTTAAAGCAAATTTTTGGTAAAATGAAGAGAATTGGTAATGGAAATCACAGTACAAAATATACAGGTACAGGTCAAAGTGATTCAGGAGATTTAAAAAATTATGAGTTTGGAGATTCTATTGAAAAAATTGCCATTACTGAAAGTATTAAAAATGCTCAAATTCAAGGTGGATTAGATGACTTCAAATTGTCCAAAGATGATTTAGTTGTAAATGATCAATTTCATCAAGCTCAAATGAGTACTGTCTTAATGATTGATATAAGTCATAGTATGATTCTATATGGTGAAGACAGAATTACTCCAGCAAAAAAAGTTGCAATGGCTTTGTCTGAGTTTATTACAACAAGATATCCAAAAGACAAGCTTGATATAATTGTATTTGGCAATGATGCTAGGCCAATTTCTATAAAAGAATTACCATACTTAAATGTTGGCCCTTTTCATACAAATACTGTTGCTGGACTTGAACTTGCAATGGATATTTTAAGAAGAAACAGAAATTCTAACAAGCAAATTTTTATGATAACGGATGGCAAACCCAGTTGTTTAAAATTAAAAGACGGTAGTTATTATAAAAATAGTAATGGATTAGATTCTCACATTGTAGACAAATGTTATAATATGGCTCAACAAGCAAGAAGACTAAATATTCCGATAACAACTTTTATGATAGCTCAAGATCCCTATTTAAAAAGCTTTGTTCAAGAATTTACAAAAGCAAATAAAGGAAAAGCATTTTATACTGGTTTGAAAGGATTGGGTGAGATGATTTTTGAAGACTATGAAACCAATAGAAAAAAAAGAATATAATAAATGAACAACAAAATAAAAACTTTAAAAGAACTTAAGAATTCAGGATATAAGGCTATTGGAATTAAAGATGAAATGAAAAAAAATCTTAAATTGAATTTATCTAAAGGTATTTCAACTTTTGAAGGAATTCATGGTTATGAAGACACTGTTATTCCTGATTTAGAACGTGCAATTCTTTCAGGTCATAATATTAATCTTTTAGGATTAAGAGGACAAGCAAAAACAAGACTAGCTAGACAATTAACCAATCTTTTAGATGATTGGATTCCAATAATTTCTGGCTCTGAAATTAACGACGACCCTTTAGACCCCATTTCTTATTATGGTAAGCAAAAAATTAATGAGTTAGGTGATAAAACTCCAATTGAATGGATCCCTAAAGAGGAACGTTTTTTTGAAAAACTTGCAACCCCAGATGTAACAGTTGCTGATTTAATTGGTGATATTGATCCTATAAAAGCAGCAAGCTTAAAATTATCGTATTCAGACCCCAGAGTTATTCATTTTGGAATGATACCTAGAGCCCACAGATGTATTTTTGTGTTAAATGAACTTCCAGACCTACAGGCAAGAATACAGGTTTCTTTATTTTCTATTCTTCAAGAAAAAGAAATTCAAATTCGTGGATTTAAATTAAGATTGCCAATAAATGTTCAATTTCTTTTTACAGCAAACCCAGAAGATTATACAAATAGAGGAAGTATTGTAACTCCTTTAAAGGATAGAATAGGATCTCAGATAATGACTCATTATCCTAAAACTGTAGAAATTGCAAAAATAATAACTCATCAGGAATCTTCAGTTAGCAATTTAAGTGACGTTTATATTCCTGAAATAGCTAAAGATATTATAGAACAAATTAGTTTTGAGGCTAGAGAAAGCGTTTATGTGGATTCAAAAAGTGGAGTTAGTGCAAGGTTATCAATTTCTGCATTTGAAAATTTAGTTAGTTCAGCTAGAAGACGAATGCTCATTAATGCAGAGTCTAAGACAACTATAAGAATGACAGATTTTAATGCAGTTATTTCTGCTATTAATGGTAAGATCGAATTAGTTTACGAGGGAGAGCAGGAGGGAGCCACTGAAATCTCTAGACTGTTGATATTAGAATCTGTTAGAACATTTTTTGTAAATTATTTCCCTAAAATAAAAAAACTAAATAAATCTGAGGAACTAGATCCATACAACGAAATATTGGATTGGTTTAAAAATAAAGAACTTTTTATTGACGAGAATTTAGACAATAAGTCATATAATGATACTTTTAAAACTATTAAAGTTTTGAAGAAATTTGTAAAAAATTATATTCCTAAAATTGATCCTAAGGATGAGAATTTTATGTGTGAATTTTTGCTTTGGGGATTATCTTCATATAAAAAAGTAACTATCACCAGAACATCAAGAGGATTGTCTTTTAGCGATTCGTTTTCAGATTATATTAACGGATTATAATTAAATCACCTATTTTTATAAAACTTTAATCATTAAATAAATAATTATGAATTCATCAAACGCTAATGTTTTAAACTCAGTATGTTTAATTATTATAGGACTTTGGGGCTATCTTGAAGTTACTTCTCCAACTGCACTGATTCCAGTAGGTTTTGGAGTAGCATTATTACTATGTGTTCCGGGTTTAAAAAAAGAAAATAAGATTATCGCACATATTGCTGTTCTTTTAACTTTAATTATTCTACTTGCTTTAGTCGGCATGAGACTTCCAAAATCAATTGATCAAGGAGGTATAGGATTAATTAGAATTATATTAATGATAGGGACATCCGCTTTATCAATGATTTATTTTGTGAAAAGTTTTATTGCAAACAGAAAAAAAGCATAGTAATTAATATTTTTTACGAACTCAAAAAAAGCTCTCTTTAAGAGGGCTTTTTTATTTTTGAGACTACAAAGGTATGAGGGAATGTGATGGCTGCTAAAAATGAAAAAAATATACTAATTAATTTATCCTGATTTGATTTAAATAAATAATAAGTAATTATTAATACTATTATTGAAAGTAGCCAATATAAGAACGCTTTTTTAAAATAATTTTTAATTGATTCTTTTTCAGCTTTTCCATATATAAATATAGTTTGTTCCTTAATTGAAGGTAAACTGTGCCAAAAAACAAAATATATTGCAAAGGACCATATTAAACCACATGTTTTAAAGGTTATAATCAATAGTGCCAATAATATGATTTGAGTAATTAATTGATTTTTTATTTTACTAAAAAGTAGTAATGAGTTAATAAATGACATTAATAATGAAGAAACCAATAAATAAAAAAAGAAATTCTTACTTAATTGTATAGTTGTTATGTCAAAAATTATTTCTGAAACTTCTGCAATATTAAAATAAAATAGAAGAGAAAAGATTGTTAATCCATAAAAAAAATAAAAAGTTTTAATAAAATAATTTTCAATTTTTTCAAAAAGAGTCCATTGGTGCTCTCCAAAATGATAGGAGCTCAGTAAAACAAAAGTTATCAAAGCTAAAATCGGAATATTATAAAAAAATAAAAAAAATCCTCCAACCATTATTACATAATAAAGGAATTGGAGTTTGAAATTATAATTTTCTGAAACTTCTTTTATTAAAAGTAAGTCATTGGCACCGTGCATTATACCAAAAGATAAAATCCCCGAAAAGGCTAAAATATTTAAATAAAAATCATTTCCAATTAATGCTAGAAAAATACAAATTATTGTAGATGATGTTATTAATTTTGATGTAAAATTGTTAATGAAGTATGAATTTCTCAAGTTTTTTTAGTTTTTGTTGATAGATTTTTAGTTTAGATATTGATTTTTTTATATATATTTGGGTCTAAACATATAATAAATTAAAATATTATGGAATTATTTTTAAACACTTTTTATTTTTTAGGTGATGTGCCTAACGACTTAGTCGGCTTTACTTTCTTTATTGGAACTATGGCAATGATGGCTGCATCTGTTTTCTTTTTTCTTTCATTAAACGCTGTTGACGCGAAATGGAGAAATTCAATTTTAGTCTCAGGACTTATTACATTTATAGCTGCTGTTCATTACAATTACATGAGAGATGTAGATCCAGGTGATACTACTTTCTTCAGATATGTAGATTGGATTCTAACAGTTCCTTTAATGTGTGTTGAGTTTTATTTAATACTTAAAGTTGCTGGTGCAACTAAGAGTATGATGTGGAAACTAATCTTATGGTCTACAGTAATGTTAGTTACTGGATTCTTCGGTGAGTTTAATGGTGGAAGTGCATTAGGTTTTGGTCCTGCTATATGGGGATTATTATCTGGTATTGCGTATTTTATCATTGCTTACATGGTTTGGTTTGGAGAAGCTAAAAAACTTGCAGTTTCTGCAGGTGGAGCTGTCGAAAAAGCACATAATACTTTAGCTTGGTTCGTTCTTGTTGGATGGGCAATATATCCACTTGGATATATGCTTGGAACAGAAGGATGGTACTCTGGTCTAAATGATATTGTTTCATTGGATATGAATGTTGTTTACAACATTGGTGACGCTGTGAACAAAATTGGTTTTGGGCTTGTTGTTTATAACTTAGCTGTATCCAAATAATAAATTTATTTTATTTATAAAAAGCCGCTTTATAGCGGCTTTTTTTTTTGCTTAATTTTTTCATATTGATATTCAATTGAAATTATATATTTATATTTAATCATTCGATGGAATTAGACTACGATTATATAATTTGTGGAGGTGGAATTGCAGGTCTTTTACTTGCTTCAAAGTTTTCCAGTGATTCATATTACAATAATAAATCTATTTTAATTTTAGATCCTGATTTTCCTAAAGTTAAAAACGATAGAACTTTGTGTTTTTGGGATAAAAAAAAATCTGATTGGGATTCTTTTTTAACATCTAGTTGGGAAAATGTTATTTTTAAAAACGGATTCGAAGAAAAATCTCTAGATTTAAATCCTCTTAATTATAAAATGCTAAGTAGTATTTCATTTTATAAATACACAAATTCAATAATTAAAAAGAACACTAATATTCAAGTTTTAAATGAAAGGGTTTTAAACTTCAAAGATTACAAATCTCATTGCTTGGTTGAAACAAATAAAAAAAAATATACATCTTCAAAAGTTTTTAATAGCATTTTGGATTGGAACTCAATTAAAAATGATCAAAAATTCCCTCTTTTAATTCAACATTTTGAAGGTTGGGTTATTAAAACAAAGAATAATTTTTTTGACCCTAAAAAAGCTACGTTTATGGATTTTACTATTGATCAAAATTCAACAACTCAGTTTATGTATATTCTTCCGTTTTCAAAAACTGAAGCCTTAGTTGAATACACTTTGTTTTCTAAAAAATTGTTAGATGATTATAAATATAAATCTGCAATCGAAAACTATTTATCAGAGTCAGGTATTGATGATTTTGAAATCAAGTCCAAAGAATCCGGACAAATCCCAATGACTTGTTTTCCTTTTTTTGAAGCTAACACAAAAAATATTTTAAATATTGGATCTGCGGGTGGTTGGAGTAAACCAAGTACTGGTTATACATTTAAAAATATTGACAAAAATACATCTAAGATTATTCGTTATGTAAAATCTAATGATAGTTTTAAAAAGTTTATGAAAAAAAATCGTTTTTGGTTTTATGATTTAATTTTTCTAGATGTCTTATTTGATAAAAACTACTTAGGAAAGAATTTGTTTACTAATATGTTTAAGAAAAATGATCCAAAAACCATTTTTAAATTTTTGGATAATAAATCAAGTTTTTACGAGGAATTGAAAATTATGTTAAGTTTTCCAAAAACTATTTTCTTATTTGCAGTTATAAAACGTTTAATTAAAGGCATATGAAAAATATTTGTACACTAATTTCTATTTTAATCATTTCATTAACCGTTTATTTTAGTTTTAATGATTTATCTCCAAGTTCTAAAAAATCAATTGAAAGTACTGGTTTTTCTGTTGAAAATGCATTAGATCATTTGAAGGTTATTACAAAAGAACCTCACTATACTAGTTCTTATTATCATCAGGAAGTCCAAAATTATATTATTAATGAACTTGATAAAATGGGACTTGAAACTGAAATCCAAAATCAGGTTGTATTGAGTTCAAGAAGGGTTGGCACTAATGCGGCAAATATAATTGGTACAATTAAAGGATCTAGAAGCGGAAAGTCTTTGGTGTTATTAACCCATTATGATTCCAGCGCTCATAGTTCTTTTGGAGCAAGTGATGCAGGTTCTGGAGTAGTAACAATACTTGAAGGTGTTAGGGCATTTTTGTCAAAGAATATAATTCCTCTAAATGACATACATGTAGTATTTACAGATGCTGAGGAGATCGGTTTACTTGGAGCTGAGGCTTTTGTTAAAAATCATAAACTAATTGATAATGTTGGACTTGTTTTAAATTTTGAAGCAAGGGGAAGTGGCGGACCTAGTTATATGTTAATGGAAACCAATGGAATGAATAGCAAGCTTATTTCTGAATTTGCTAATGCAAATCCTCGTTTTCCAGCAGCAAATTCACTTATGTATAGTATTTATAAAATGCTTCCTAATGACACTGATTTAACTGTTTTTCGAGAACAAGCTAATATTAATGGTTTTAATTTCGCATTTATTGGAGATCATTTTGATTACCATACATCGCTTGATACCTATGAACGATTAGATAGAAATACTCTTCTTCACCAAGCAGATTATTTTATGTCAATGGTTAATCATTTTTCTAAAAGTGATCTGTCTAACCTTGATAGTGATGTGGATTATGTTTACTCTAATTTTCCTTTTTTAAAATTAATTTATTTTTCAAATTCTTGGATTTATCCTCTTTTAATTTTGTCAGCAATATTTTTTTTAGTTTTAATTTTCTTAGGATTAGTATTGAATAAATTGCAATTAGATGCAATTTTGAATGGAATTATTCCTTTTATAATTTCATTATTTGTTTGTATTAGCTTAACTGTTGTATTATGGAATTTTATTGTTTTTTTGAATCCAGAACATGCTGATATGTTACACGGTTTTACTTACAATGGGTATTTCTATATATTCGGTTTTATATTTTTTAATTTATTTTGTTTGTTATTAATTTACAGACCTTTCTTTGACAAATTTTCTGACCTTAATTTAATTATATTTCCTCTTCTTTTTTGGATTATAATCAATTTATTAATTAGTCTCTTTTTAAAAGGTGCCGCGTATTTTATAATTCCGGTTTATTTTGTTCTTTTCTCGATTTTAGCTGCTTTTATTTTTGATCTTAAAACAAATAAATTAATGATTGTTTGGACATGTTTAAGTATACCTCTAATTTATATGTTTGCTCCTCAGTTAAAAATGTTCCCAGTTGGTTTAGGTCTTAAAAACTTATTTATAAGTTCTGTTCTTTTGATTTTAGTTTTTTCACTTTTACTACCAATTTTCTCAAATTACTCTCAAAAAAAACAGATGATCAGTTTAACGGGTTTAACTACTTTGATTTTATTCTTTATGGCTTTTTTAAACAATGGATTTGATGAAGAAAATAAAAAACCAAATAGTATAGTGTATTATACTGACTTAGATAAAGCAGAATCATTTTGGATGTCATATGATAAAAATTTAGATGATTTTACCAAGCAATTTTTAGGAGAAAATCCATCAACGGATGTGGATAAATTTGTTTCAAGAAGTAAATACTCTACTTCCTACAGGTATATTAACAAAACTAATTACAGGGATATCGCTTCTTCTACTGTTGAAGTTTTAACTGATAGTGTTTATGGAAATAAGCGTAAAGTTTCTTTAAGAATTATCCCACAAAGAAAAATTAATTCTTTACAAATAATGACAAAAGATTCATTAGTTTTTGATTCTTTAGCAGTTCAAAATGTATTTCTTGAAAAAGAGAATTTTAAAATTAATTCAGGTAGAATATTAACTTATATCCCCTCTTATAATGATAAGAGAGTTGTTATTGATATGATTTTTGATAATAAGCTTAATTCAGAATTTAATTTAATTGAAACATCTTTTGACTTGATGACAAATACTAATTTTAATTTTAAACCAAGATCTAAGATAATGATGCCAATGCCCTTTGTTACAAATGATGCTATTATTCTTTCTAAAAACATATCACTATGAAATTTAATTTAATTTTTTTAATGTTATTAATTTTTGTTTCATGTGGTGATAGTGAAGATGTTTTAGGGGATTGTTTTGTTTCACCAGATCTTGATGCTGTTTGTATTGAAATATATGAGCCTGTATGTGCTTGTAACAATATAGTTTATAGTAATTCTTGCGAGGCAAAAAAAGCTGGAAATTTAACTTGGAAATTAACAAACCTATCTAGTGGAGAGGAATGTAAATACTAAATTTTATATACGTATTTTTAACCAACTTTTTAAGAAACTACTGTAATGGCAAAACTTCCTAAAGAATTTCAATTTATAGACTTATCAGATTATGGAAGGCCAGCTGGTCATTGGATAGCAAAACGTTTTCAAAACACAAGTATTACTCCTATTCATGTTACAACATTGTTTATTTTAACAGGTTTATTAGCTATTGGATTTATGATAAATGAATATTATGTGACAGCTGCTTTTTTTATCATTTTAAAATCTATTTTGGATGCTGCTGATGGTGAACTTTCAAGGTTAAAGAATACACCTTCTTATGTTGGACGGTATTACGATTCAATTGCTGACTTTTTACTTAATTTTTGTTTTTTGTATACTTTCTATTTTCTGTCTCAGTCTTCCATATTATTAATGCTATTAGCTTTTATTGGAATTCAAATGCAAGGAACAGTATTTAATTACTATTATGTTATTTTAAGACATTCTGTTAATGGAGATTCTACAAGTCGAATAATTGAAGATTGTGCTCCTAAAGCTTTTGAGGGTGAGAGTCAGAATATGGTAAATATTTTTTATAAAATTTATGACACTTTATATATATCTTTTGACAAGGTCATGTTTTACATGGACAGAAATGCTAGATACAGTCCTCCGTTTCCAAAATGGTTTATGACTTTAGTGTCTATTTATGGGCTTGGTTTTCAATTATTAATTATGGCATTTATGTTAGTTTTTAAACTACATGAATTTGTGATACCATTTTTTATAATTTACTCTGTTTTCATATTTGTGTTTGTAGGATTAAGAAAACTGATACTTAAGTCTAACTGAGATTAAAAAAATAAATGAAAAATATTATTACGTCTTTTACTTTACCTAATGGATCTGTTTTAAAAAATAGAATTGCAAAATCTGCAATGAGTGAAAATTTTGGAACACGAAACCATGCCCCAAGTAAGGGTTTAATAAACACTTATAAAGTTTGGGCTAAAGGAAATCCAGGATTATTAATAACTGGAAACATTATGGTAGATTCTATGGCCCTTGGCGAAGCACGTAACGTGGTAGTTGAAGACTACAAGCATTTTGAGTTGTTGAAAGAATGGGCTAAATCTGTTGAAGGAACAGGTGTGCACCTTTGGCCACAAATAAATCATCCAGGAAGGCAGGCTTTTGCAGCAATTAACAGAGAAATAGTAGGGCCATCTGCTGTGCCTTTAAAGATGGGTGGTGCTTCCAAGATGTTTAAAATGCCAAAAGCATTAACAGAAGAGGCAATTTGGGACATTATAAAACGCTTTGGAACTACCGCTAAAATAATGAAAGAGGCCGGATTTACAGGCTGTCAAAT